>NZ_DASRTS010000043.1:0-24651 GCF_035655815.1 Lysobacter sp. | reverse complement strand
GGGGCGGCGCCCGCCGGTGCTGCGGCAGGCGTGGTGGCAGGCGAAGTTCCGTCAGCCGGGGCAGGCGCACCGGTCGCCGGCGCGGCGCCCGCGGTTGCGGCGGCGTCGGTCGATTGCGCGTCCTGCGTGGCGGGCGCGTCGGGCACGCCGTCGCCGTCCTCGTCCTTGGGCGCGTTCGGATTGGCCAGCTTGACCTGCAGCTTGAACTGGTACGGCAGGCCCTTGTCGCCGCCCTTCGCCTCGATGATCGACAGGTCCGGATTGGTCATCCAGCCGGAGCCCTCGAGATTGCGCATGTAGGTACTCACGCGCGCATTCGACTGGGCGCGACCTTCAAGCGTCAGCGTCTCGCTGTCCTGCTTGATCGACGTCAGCACGGCACCGTCGGGGATGGTGCGCACCAGCGAGTCGAACAGGTGCACCATCTGCGAGCGGTTGGCCTGCAGCTTCTCGATCACTTCCTTGCGCGCCAGCAGCTTGGCCTTCTTGGCTTCCAGCTGCTTGATTTCCTCGTTCTTCTTCTTGACCTCGTCGATCTGCTGCTGGACGAACGCGTTGCGCTCGTTCTGCCCGTCGATCTGGCCGTTGTAGTAGCTGATGATGACGAACGACAGCAGGATGGCGCCGAGCGCGGCGGCGCCCAGCATGATCGAGAATTCCTTCTGCCGCTGCTTGCGGCGTTCTTCGCGCCACGGGAGGAGGTTGATGCGTGCCATCAGTCGAAGCTCCTCAGGGCGAGGCCGCAGGCGATCATCAGCGCCGGCGCGTCCTGGGCCAGCGCATGCGCCTGCACGCGCGGCCCGAGGGTCATGTGGGCGAGCGGGTTGGCGATGGTGGTCGGCACGCCGAGCTGTTCCTCGACCATCTCGGCGATGCCGGCGATGGAGGCGCAACCGCCGGCCAGCACGATCTGGTCGACGCGGTTGAATTCACTGCCGGCGTAGAAGAACTGCAGCAGGCGGCTGATCTGCTGGACCATCGCCTCCTTGAACGGCTCCAGCACCTCGGCTTCGTAGCTTTCCGGCAGGCCACCCTGGCGCTTGGCCAGGCCCGCTTCCTCGTAGCTCAGGCCGTAGCGGCGCATGACCTCGTCGGTCAGCTGCTTGCCGCCGAACACCTGCTCGCGCGCGTACAGGCTGCGGCCGCCGCGCAGGACGTTCAGCGTGGTCATGGTGGCGCCGGAGTCGACCAGCGCGATCAGGCCGTCGCGCGGACCGCCCAGCTGGTCGGCCACCAGCGCGAAGGCGTTCTCCAGCGCGAAGGCCTCCACGTCCATCACCTTCGGCGTCAGGCCACCGATTTCCAGGGCCGAGGCACGCACTTCCACGTTCTCGGAACGGGTGGCGGCCAGCAGGACCTGCAGCATGTCCGGGCTGCCGGGCATCGGGCCCAGCACTTCGAAGTCGTGGCTGACTTCCTCGATGGGATAGGGAACGTAATTGCCGGCCTCGAGCTCGACCTGCGATTCCAGGTCGTCGCCGTCGAGGTCGCCCGGCATCGGGATGACCTTGGTGATCACCGAAGACCCGGCCACGGCGGCCGCGGCGTGCTTGACGCGCGTGCCCGAGCGCGCGACCGCGCGCCGGATCGCCTCGCCCACCGCCTCGACCTCGACGATGTTCTTCTCGACGACGGCGTTGGGCGGCAGCGGCTCGACCGCGTAATGCTCGACGCGATAGCGGTTGCCGGCCCGGGAGAGCTGCAACAGCTTTACGGCAGTCGAACTGATATCCACGCCGACGAGCGCCGGCTGGCTTTTTGTGACGATCCCCACGGTATTCTCCCCTTGTCACAGGCGCTTACGTGCGCTTCGTGTGACCCCGCTTTAAATAACCAAGTTTGCACAGACTGGCAACCGTTTCCTTCGGAATTGCCTTACTGCGTCACTTTCCAACCCGCCACGGCCGCCGGGACCGGCCGGGCGCCGCCCGGAGGCTGGCCCAGAAACTCCGCTCAAAGTCCCCTTCCCCGCCTCCTCTATACTCCACGCCCACTACACCCGCAATCGGAATTCGCTTGATGCCCCGTCTACGACGCCTGCTGCGCTGGGCGCTGTTCGCGCTCGCCGGCCTGGCCGTGCTTGGCGCCATCGCGCTGGGCACCCTGTACTACCTGGTCGCCCCCAAACTTCCCGACGTCGAGACCCTGCGCACCGTCGAGATGCAGGAGCCGATGTACGTGTACGCGCGCGACGGCCGTCTGATGGCGCTGTTCGGCGAGACGCGGCGTTACCCGGTGTCCATCCAGGACGTGCCAGAGCGCCTGAAGCAGGCGTTCCTCGCCATCGAGGATGCGCGCTTCTACAAGCACCACGGCGTCGACTTCAAGGGCGTCGCGCGTGCGGTGTGGCTCATCGCCACCACCGATGCAAAGCGCGTGCCGGGCGGCTCGACCATCACACAGCAGGTCGCGCGACAGTTCTTCCTCAGCAACGAGTACAGCTACACGCGCAAGCTTGCCGAGATGCTCACGGCGATGCGCATGGAGCGTGAGCTGAGCAAGGACGAGATCTTCGAGCTGTACCTCAACAAGAGCTTCTTCGGCAACCGCGCCTACGGCGTCGGCGCCGCAGCCGAGTTCTACTACGGCAAGAAGCTCAACGAGCTGTCGCTGGACGAGATGGCCTCGCTCGCCGGCATCCCGAAGTTCCCTTCGAGCGGCAATCCGCTGAGCAATCCCGAGCGCGCCAAAGTGCGCCGTGACTACATTCTCGACCGCATGGCGGAGCTGCGCTTCATCACTCCGGCCGAGGCCGCGCAGGCGAAGGCCGTGCCGATGCACGCCACGCCGCACGAGCGCCCTGTCGAGGTGTACGCGCCGTACGTGGCGGAGATGGTGCGCCAGGAGATGGTCGCCCGTTTTGGCGCCGAGGCGCTAACCAAGGGCTACCACGTCACCACCACCATCGACCCGGTACTGCAGACCGCGGCCGACAAAGCGGTGCGCGATGGCCTGGCCGTCTACGACCGACGCCACGGCTGGCACGGCGTCGAGCAGCACTTCGACCTGCCGCCTGACGAGGACGCCAACAGCGTGCGCGCACGGCTGCGCAACATTGCACCGCAGGCCTCGTTGCTGCCGGCGATCGTGCTGGGCGTCAGTGGCAGCCAGGTGCAGGTGGTGCTGGCGGACGGGACGCAGGTGCAGTTGGGCGCGGACCAGGGCTGGGGCGGCCGCGCGCCGGCTTCCCTGGTCAAGCGCGGCGACCTGGTGCGCGTGAGCCGCGCTGAACCCGCGGCGCCCAAGCCGGGCGAGGCTCCGACGCCGCCGCGCTACCGTCTGGATCAGGTACCGCAGGCGCAAGCCGCGCTGGTATCGCTCGAACCGTCCAACGGCGCGCTGCGTGCGCTTTCCGGCGGCTACAGCTTCGCCGGCGCCAAGTTCAACCGCGCCACCCAGGCGCGTCGCCAGCCCGGCTCCAGCTTCAAGCCATTCGTGTATGCGGCATCGTTCGAACGCGGCTTCAATCCGGCGTCGGTGGTGCTGGACGCGCCGGTGGTGTTCAAGGATCGCCGCGGCCACATCTGGCGCCCGCAGAACGATACGGGCAACTTCGCAGGCCCGATGCGCCTGCGCGAGGCGATGGTGCAGTCGCGCAACCTCGTGTCGGTGCGACTGCTCGATGCGATCGGTGTCGAGTACGCACGCAAGTACATCAGCCATTTCGGCTTCGACGAAGCGGAGCTGCCGCCCAACCTGTCGATGTCGCTCGGCACGGCCTCGCTGACGCCGCTGTCCGTGGCGCGCGGCTTCGCGGCCTTCGCCAACGGCGGCTTCCGCATCACGCCGTGGTTCATCGATGAAGTGAAGGACCGCGAAGGCGCGGTGGTGTTCAAGGAGAAGCCCGCCGTCGCGTGCCCGCAGTGCGGCTCGCCGGGCGCGGCGGCGCGCGCGGTGCAGAACGCCACCGTCGTCGACGGTTTCAATCTCGGCCCTGCCGCCACCACTACGCAGCCCGCGAAACCGGAAGTGCCCAAGGACGAGCCCCAGGCGCCCACCATCGACACCAGCAACATGGTATTGGCGCCGCGCGCGATCGATGGCCGTATCGCGTACCAGATCGTGTCGATGCTGCGCGACGTGGTGAAGCGCGGCACGGGCACGCCGGCGAAGGTGCTCGAACGCGAGGACATCGGCGGCAAGACCGGGTCCACCAACGATCACCGCGACGCGTGGTTCTCCGGTTTCGGCGGCCCGTACGTCACCACCGTGTGGGTGGGCCGCGACAACTACAAATCGCTCGGCTATCGCGAATACGGCGGCAAGGCCGCGCTGCCCATCTGGATCGACTACATGCGCGTCGCGCTGAAGGACCAGCCGCTTGCGACGAACGAACCACCGGATGGCATGGTCAAGGTGTCCGTGGCCGCGAACGGCTCGCTGATCCCGGGCGGCGAAGGCGGGATCATCGAGTGGGTCAAGGCCGAAGACCTGGACCGCATGCAGAGCTACGTGGATTTCGGACCGGACGAGACCGCGCCGGCCGAGGAAGAGTTCGACATCTTCTGACCAACGCGCGATGCACGACGAGACGCCGGGCCCAGCCCGGCGTTTTCGTTTGCGGAGGGGATTCGTTCATCGCGCGCGGCGCGCATCCACATCACCGACACGCCATGCACGGTAATTTGGCGGCCAGGGAAACGTGCTAGCGTTCGTCATGCCGGCGACGCCGGTCGCGCCGATTCCCATCGTCGTCGTCGTGCCAGCCGCGGAGGTCGCCATGCCCCACGCCAGACCGCACGCTTCCCAGCACGCGCAGACCCGCACCCGTGAACGCCGCCATCGCCTCGCCCACGAGGCTGCGCGACTGATGGCCGAGAGCGGCATCCGCGATTACCACCAGGCCAAGCTCAAGGCGGCCGAACGGCTCGGCATCTTCGACGATGCATCGCTGCCGCGTAATCGCGAAATCGAGGATGCATTGCGCGAATACCAGCGCCTGTTTCAGCGCGACAGCATTCCCGCGCTGCGCAAGCGTCGCGAAGCCGCATTGCGTGCGATGGAGTTCTTCACGGCGTTCCAGCCGCGCCTGGTCGGCCCGGTGCTCGAAGGCACCGCAGATACGCGCAGCCCGGTGATGCTGCACCTCTACAGCGATGATCCCGATGCGGCACCGCGCTTCCTCGAGCAGCATGGCATTCCCGCGGAAGGCCGCAGCCGTCGCGTGAGGCTGGATCGCGAACGCGCTGCGGATGCGCCCGTGTGGGTGTTCAGCGCCGAGGAGCTGACGTTCGACCTGACCGTATTGCCGCTGGACGTGCTGCGGCAGGCACCATTGTCGAGCACCGACGAGAAGCCGATGAAGCGCGCGAGCGCCGGGCAAGTGCGCCAGTTGTTGGCGGAAGAAGAAATCCTCGGATACGAGAGCGGCGGCTGAGACGGCGGCAATTCGAAGCGCCGACGCTTCGGCGTTGCATCCGGACTGCTACGGCGATGTTGCCGCTCGCCGACTGCGGCCACCCCCGCCGAAACCGAACACGTTCAACTCGATCACCACGAAGGCGACGAGCCAGAGCAGCGCGTCCCAGGTATCGAGCCACGCGGCCTGGGGATCCTCGTCGCCGAACCCCATCGCGGCCCAGGTCAGCAGGAAACCGACCAGGGCCAGGTACAGCGCAGCCGCGACCATCCTGCGCAAGCGATGCAGCCGGATCGCCGAGGCCGGCAGCCGAACCTCGAGTTCCAGCAGCGCGATCACGCCCAGCCAGACCATCTCGTTGGCGAAATCCAGCCATACGCGCTCCAGCGCGTAACCGATGACCGCCACGACGATGGCGACCGCCGCCAGTGCGCGCACTCCGTGCAGGAGCGGCAGCCAGCGCGACGGAAGGCGCCAGCCGCCGGTCTCCCATTCGAACAGCAGCAGCAGGACGAGCCATGCGGCGGTGTCGACCAGTTCCGTCAGCCGCCCGTAGCGGGCGTACAGGGCGACGTCGACCGCGAGCAGCGCATAGACGATCCACTTGAAAACGACGAAGCCGCGGCGGGGCCGCGGCTTCGTAGTGGTGTCGGCGCGGACGCCGGCCATGTGCGCGAACTGGACCTCAGCGCTTGGCGAGGTCGGTGTAGTCGCGCTGCGGCGAACCGATGTAGATCTGGCGCGGACGGCCGATCTTGTTTTCCGGATCGTTCTGCTGCTCCAGCCAGTGCGCGACCCAGCCAGCGGTGCGGGCGATGGCGAACATGACGGTGAACATCTCCACCGGAATGCCCAGCGCCTTGTAGATGATGCCGGAGTAGAAATCGACGTTCGGGTAGAGCTTGCGCTGCACGAAGTACTCGTCCTTAAGCGCGGCCTCTTCCAGCTTCATCGCCACTTCGAGCAGCGGATCGTTGATGCCGAGCTCGCCCAACACCTTGTGGGTCATCTCGCGGATGATCTTGGCGCGCGGGTCGAAGTTCTTGTAAACACGGTGGCCGAAGCCCATCAGGCGGAAGCCCGATTCCTTGTCCTTCGCCTTGGCGACGGCGGAACCGACGTTCTCCGGGCGGCCGATCTCTTCCAGCATCTTGAGCACGGCTTCGTTCGCACCGCCGTGCGCCGGGCCCCACAGCGCGGCCACGCCGGCGGCGACGCACGCGTACGGGTTGGCGCCGGTGGAACCAACCAGACGCACCGTCGAGGTCGAAGCGTTCTGCTCGTGGTCGGCGTGCAGGATGAAGAGCAGGTCCAGCGCCTTGGCGGCGACCGGGCTGAGCTCCAGCGGCTCGCTCGGCACTTCCTTCATCATGTGCAGGAAGCGCGTGGTGTATTCGAGGTTGTTCTTCGGATAGCGCATCGGCCAGCCGATCGAATAGCGATGGCAGGCGGCGGCGATCGTGGGCACCTTGGCAATCAGGCGGATCGCGGCCAGGCGGCGCTGTTCCGGATCGTCCAGGTCGAGATCGTTGTGGTAGAAGCTCGCCATCGAGCCGAGCATGCCGACCAGCATGGCCATCGGATGCGCGTCGTGGCGGAAGCCATACAGGAACGTACGGAAGGCCTCGTGCATCATCGTGTGATGCGTGACCTCGTGTTCGAACTTGTCGAACTCGCCTTGGCTCGGCAGTTCGCCGTTCATCAGCAGGTAGGCGACTTCGAGGAAGCTCGACTTTTCGGCCAGCTGTTCGATGGGATAGCCGCGGTACAGCAGCACGCCGGCATCGCCATCGATGTAGGTGACGGCCGACTTGCAGCTCGCCGTGGCGGTGAAGCCGTTGTCGTAGGTGAAAGCGCCGGTTTCCTTCGGCAGCTTGGCAATGTCGATGCACGGCTGGCCGAGCACTGGATGATGGACCGGCAGGGTCACGGTCTTGTCGCCGGCGGACAGGGTGACCTGGTCGAAACCGGGTTTGGTCGAATCGGACACGAAAACACTCCTCAGGTCTGCATGCCGCCATGACGGCGCGGCACGAGGCGGGACGGGGGGTCACGACGCGCAGACGGGCCGCCGCGATCCGTGAATTATCGCACAACGACCTTGAGCCAAGGCTCGGACTTTGGTGGCATGGCCGGGATGGCGTGATCCGGCGGCGCGTCATGCACCGGCCCGGCCGTGGCTGCCGTGCGGTCTCCCGGAAACGCGAACGGCCGCCTTTCGGCGGCCGTCTGGATGCGGGTGTGCAACGCGATGGAGTGCTCCGTCGCGCGCTATCGCATCGTGGCTCGGAGCCGCGCCTGCGCGCGGTCCCGCACCTTACTTCTGGGCGTAGCGCTTGCGGAACTTGTCCACGCGTCCGCTGGTATCCACGATCTTGTGCTTGCCCGTGTAGAACGGGTGCGAGGCCGAGCTGATGTCGACCTTGATCAGCGGGTACTCGTTACCGTCTTCCCACTTGATCGTCTCCTTGCTGCCAAGGGTCGAACGGGTCAGGAACTGGAAATCGGTGGTGACGTCTTGGAAGACGACTTCGCGGTACTCGGGATGGATGCCGGCCTTCATGGCACTCACCAAATGATTCGGGGAAAGCGCGGCAGTATAGCGGGCAGTCCCGGGCCGGCGCAAGCCCCGGGATCCTCTCAGCGTGCGGCCAGCGCGTCGCGGATGATCTGCTCGAAACGCGCCTGGTCGTAGCGCAGCAGGATCCGGAACCGGTCCGGATGACCGCTCTGGCACTGCCAGTCGACCACCGTCATGCCGCGCGCCGGTCCGTGGCCTAGATCCACCGCCAGCGGGCGACTGGCCTCCTCCACCACGCCCTCGGGCTGCAGCGCGAAGCCCATGCCGAGCGCGTCAGCGGAGTGCCAGTAATCGCCGCGACGGTCGGCCGACCATTCGCGGGTCTTCCGCGAGATGCGCTCGTAGAAGCGCGCCCGGTCGGAATCGGCCTGCAGCC
Organism: Lysobacter sp.; assembly: GCF_035655815.1. NCBI lineage: Bacteria > Pseudomonadati > Pseudomonadota > Gammaproteobacteria > Lysobacterales > Lysobacteraceae > Lysobacter > Lysobacter sp. The sequence goes on along the minus strand of NZ_DASRTS010000043.1, from coordinate 16,335 downwards.
ACTGCACGACATGGTCGTGCAGCAGGCCGTGGGCGATGGTGGCTTCCCAGTCGGCCAGGTCCACCTGCGGGAAGGCCTCGAACACGATGTGCGCGGCCTCGGGATCGAAGTAGACGTTGAACTCCGCCGCCGGCGTGATGTTGCCGTGCCCCGTGACCGCCCCGCCCATCACCACCAGGCGCGCCACGCGCTGCGGCAGCGTCGGATCGAGCTTCAGCGCCAGCGCGACGTTGGTCAGCGGACCCAACGCAACCAGCAGCAGGCGACCGGCATGTTCGTGCGAGAGGCGGATGATGGCCTGCGCGGCATGCTCGGCCTCGGCGCGGCGCGCGGGCGGCTCGTAGCCGACGTCGCCGAACCCGTCCTGGCCGTGCACGTAGCCGGCGTCGGGCGCGGGATGCAGCAGCGGACCGGGGCAGCCAGCGAACACCGGCACGTCCACGCCCGCGACCTCGCACAGCTTCAGTGCATTGCGCACGGTGTGCTGCAGGCCGACGTTGCCGGCCGCGATGGTCAGGCCGACGACCCGATGGCGCGGATCGTTGAAGGCGATCAGCAGGGCCAGCGCATCGTCCACGCCGGGGTCGGTGTCGATCAGCAGCGGAATCTTGTCGGTCATCGGTGGATTATGGCCGCGTGGGCCGACGGGCTCCAGCCGGGGTCGCTCACGCATCGAGCGCACGCCGCAATGCGCGGACGACATCGGCGTCGGTCTGCGGCCAGTCCGGCGAGAGGCCCGGGAGCGCATGGCGATGGCGCATCGACGAGGCCCGCAAGGTACGCGCCGAGGCATGCACTTCGTGCGCGCCGGAGCGTGCCAGCACGTCGTGGACATTGGTCGGCGTGATGCCCGCACCCGCCATCACGCGGATGCGCCTGCCCGCCTGGTGTACGACGGCAGCGATGACTTCCGCTCCCTCCGGCGCCGTCGCACGCGCACCCGACGTGAGCAGGCGCTCGCAGCCGAGGGCGATGACGTCCTCCAGCGCCTTCGCCGGCTCAAGCGCGACGTCGAACGCGCGATGGAACGTGACGCCCAGATCGCCGGCCGCGTCGATCAGCGCGCGGCACACGCGCACATCCACGGCGCCTTCGGCATCCAGCGCGCCGAGCACGACGCCGTCGCAGCCCAGCCGCACACAGGCTTCGATGTCGCGCAGCATCGTTTCGCATTCCGCGTCGCCGTACAGGAAGTCGCCCGGACGCGGACGGATCAGCACGTAAAGCGGTATCCGCAGGCGATCGCGTGCGACCGCCAGCGTGCCGTACGACGGAGTGCAGCCGCCTTCGCCGAGGTTCTCGCAGAGTTCGACGCGGTCCGCGCCGCCGTCCTGCGCCGCAAGCGCCGACGCCAGCGAGCCCGCTGCGACTTCCAGCAAGGGGCGCGACTCCGCTGCGCTCACGTCTGCTCCGTCGCGTACACCGATGCGGCTTCGTGCAGGCGATCGTGCGGACCTGTGCCACCATCCTGCAGTGCGTACACGAAGCCCTTGTGCAGGGCGAACGCACCGACTTCGCCGGCGCGGTTCATCGCCAGGAAGCAGACCTGCAGGCGCTTGCTTGCTTCCGGCCGCTTGCGCACGACGCGTTCGATCGCCTCGCGGCACGCCTGCGTCGGCGATCGGCCCTGGCGCATCAGTTCCACGACCAGGAAGCTGGCGGCGTTGCGCACCATTTCCTCGCCGACGCCTGACGCGGTGGCCGCGCCCACTTCGTTGTCGACGTACAGGCCGGCGCCGACGATGGGACTGTCGCCCACGCGCCCGTGCATCTTCCACGCCATGCCGCTGGTGGTGCATGCGCCGGCCAGGCGTCCCTGCGCGTCCAGCGCGAGGATGCCGAGCGTGTCGTGGTTGCTCTTGTCGCCCGGTCGCGACTGCCGCTCGGCATTGATCTGCGGCTGGTATTCGGACGTGCGCAGCCACTCGCGCCACGCCCTGCGCGCCTCGTCGGTGAGCAGCGGCGTCTTCGCGAAACCCTGCGACAGCGCGAACTGCTGCGCGCCCTCGCCCACCAGCATCACGTGCGGTGTCTTCTCCATGACCGCGCGTGCGACCGAAACCGGATGCGCGACGTCCTCCAGCGCCGCCACCGCGCCACAGCGACCGTCGCCGTCCATGATGCTGGCATCCAACGTCAGCACGCCGTCGCGATCGGGATTGCCGCAGCGGCCGACCGTGGGATTGCACAGGTCGGCCTCGGCCCAGCGCGCGCCGGCTTCGACGGCATCGAGTGCGCTGCCGCCGCCGTCGAGCACCTTCCACGCAGCGCGATTGGCGCCCACGCCGAAATCCCATGTGGACACGACGCGCGCGCCGGTCGACGTCGGCTTCGCTGCGATGGTCGGCAATGCAGCCGCGCCAGCGGCGAGCAGCGAGGCCTGGAGGAATCGGCGGCGATCGCCCATGCGTGTTTCCTTACGGATTGATCCGGTCAGAACCCGGAATGACGCTCGTAGTACCACGCTGCCGCGCCGACCAGGCCCAGTTGGCCGTGGTCGACCAGCCATACCGGCACACGCGTGAGCACTTCGCCGAGGACGCCCTTGTTGAGGAAGCGCGTGGCGAAGTCGCTTTCGAGCAGGAACGGACGGATCTGCGCGGGAATGCCCCCGGCCAGGTACACCGCGTCGGCACCGAAGGTCAGCGCAAGATCGCCGGCCAGGCTGCCGAGCAGCGCGCAGAACAGCTTGAGCGACTCCACAGCACGCGGATCGTGGCCTGCCTGGGCGGCGGACGTGACGGCCTCGGGTGTGTCGAGCGTCGGGTGGGCACCGTCCAGTTCGCACAGCGCGCGGTAGGTGTTCACCAGGCCCGGGCCGGACAGCACGCGCTCGTTGTCCACGTGTGGCCACCGTTGCAGCAGGCGCTCGAGCAGCGCGAGTTCGCGCGATGTGCCGACGGCGAGCGATGCGTGCCCTGCCTCGCTGGCGAGCACCCGCAGCGGCACGCCGTGCTGCACGGTGCGCGGCAGGCACAGCGACGCGCCGAAGCCGGTGCCCGGCCCGAGCACCAATGCCGGGCCTTCGCCGCCCTGCAGCGGGCCGCACACGCGCGTCATCGCGGCGACGTCGATGTAGGGCATGGCGCAGGCCACGGCTTCGAAATCGTTGAGCAGCGCCAGGTAGGCGATGCCTGCGTCGCGGCGCGTACGCTCGACCGACACCGACCACGGCAGATTGGCGTTGATCAGCACGTCGCCTTCCAGACGTCCGGCGATGGCGACCACGGCATGGGTGCGGTCGGCGCCGAACGCGGCCGCGAAATCGTCGATGATCGCGGCGAGGCTGGGGTATTCGGCGCAGGCGTAGCGCCGGTACTCCAGCACGTCGACCTTGCCGCCCGAACGCACCTGGACGAGGCCGAGGCGCGCGTGCGTACCGCCCACGTCGGCGGCGATGAACGGCTGCGATCCGTGCCGGCCGACAGGGGTTTCGGTTGGAGCGGGAATCACGATCGGCGGCATCGAAAGCAGACGGCGGGCGCCCATGATGCCCAATTCCGGGGCTCGGCTGCAGGTTGGACCTTCACAGATCGGCGGAGCGGCGATCCGGCGAGCCTGCGGGGACGCATGCAGCGCATGGCACACGCACCGTACTGCATCGCATGTCCGCTAACGGCGCCCCGCGACGCGGCGATCCGCCGGATCGCCCCTAGGCGGATGCGAACCGCACGGCGCCGCCCACCCAGCGCGAGACGATCCGCTCGGCAAGGTCGGGCGACTCGCGCAGCAGCCGTTCGCCCAGGTCCTGCACCTGCGGCAGCAGGTCGGCATCGCGCGCGAGATCGGCCACGCGGAACTGCGCCAGCCCGGTCTGGCGCGTGCCGAGCAGTTCGCCGGGGCCGCGCAGTTCCAGGTCCTTTTCGGCGATGACGAAGCCGTCGTTGGTCTGGCGCATGGTGTCCAGGCGTTCGCGCGCCATCTGCGACAGCGGCGACTGGTACAGCAGCACGCAGCTGGACGCCGCACTGCCACGACCGACCCGCCCGCGCAGCTGATGCAGCTGCGCCAGGCCGAGGCGCTCGGCGTTCTCCATGATCATCAGCGACGCGTTGGGCACGTCGACGCCGACTTCGATGACGGTAGTGGCGACCAGCAGGCCGATCGTGCCGTCCTTGAACGCGCGCATCGTCGCCTGCTTGTCCGCGGCCTTCATGCGCCCGTGCACCAGGCCGATGCGCAGCTCCGGCAAGGCCTTGGACAGGTCCTCGAACGTCGACTGCGCTGCCTGCGCGACGACCTCGTCGCTGTCGTCGATCAGCGTGCACACCCAGTACGCCTGCCGCCCCTCGGCGCAGGCCTTGCGGATGCGTTCGACCAGCTCCGGCCGGCGCTCGGCGCTGAGCGCGACCGTCTGCACCGGCGTGCGTCCGGGCGGAAGCTCGTCGATGGCGGACACGTCGAGGTCCGCATAGGCCGCCATCGCCAGCGTGCGCGGGATCGGCGTGGCGGTCATCACCAGCTGGTGCGGGACGATGGCGTCGCCATTGCCGTTGCCGCCCGTGCCCTTGTCGCGCAACGCCAGCCGCTGGTGCACGCCGAAACGGTGCTGTTCGTCGACGATGGCCAGCGCGAGATCGCGGAAGGCCACGCCCTCCTGCATCAGCGCGTGGGTGCCGACGACGACCTGCGCTTCTCCGGAGGCGATCTCTTCCAGCACCTTCTGCCGCGCCTTTCCCGTCACCTTGCCGGCCAGCCACGCCACGCGAACGCCGAGCGGCTCCAGCCAGCCGCGCAGGTTGCCCATGTGCTGCTCGGCGAGCAGCTCGGTCGGCGCCATCAGGGCCGCCTGCTTGCCGGCCTCGACGGCGAGCATCGCCGCCATCGCCGCCACGACAGTCTTGCCGCTGCCCACGTCGCCCTGCACCAGGCGCAGCATCGGATGCGGTTTTGCAAGGTCGGCGCGGATCTGCTCGAACACGCGCTCCTGCGCGCCGGTCAGCGCGAACGGCAACTGCTTGCGCAGGCGCGTCGCCAGCGCGGCCTTCTTCAGCACCGGTGCGGCATGGGCCTGCTGGGCGATGCGCTGGCGGCGCAGGCTGAGGTGGTGCGCCAGCAGTTCCTCGATCGCCAGTCGCCGCTGCGCGGGATGGCGGCCTGCGAGCAGCGCCGTGACGTCGGCGTCCTGTGCGGGCCGATGCACGGTGAGCAACGCCTCGCGCAGCGATGGCAGGCGGAAGCCGTCGCGCAGCTCACGCGGGAGCAGTTCCAGCGCCTCCTCCTCCGGCAGGCGGTCCAAGGCCTGGCCTATCAGGCGCCGCAGCGACGCGGGGCCGATGCCTTCGATGGTGGGATAGACCGGGTCCAGGCTGGTGCCGAGCGACGCGTCCTCGCTGTCTTCCAGAACGCGATAGCTGGGATGCACGATCTCCAGCCCGTGCTGGCCGGGTCGCGGCGTGCCATAGCAGCGCACCACGGCGCCGACCTTGAACTGGTTGACCTGTGCCGAGCGGAAGTGGAAGAAACGCAGCACGAGCGTGCCGTGCGAATCGTCGCCGATGGCCACGCGCAGCATCGGCCGATAGCGGAAGCCGCGCTCGACCGCTTCCACGCGGCCTTCCACCTGCGCCGCCACGCCAGGCTGCAGCAGGCGGATCGGAGTGATCGCGGTGCGATCCTCGTACTGGCGCGGCAGCAGCAGCCACAGGTCCTGCAGCGTGGTGAGTCCACGCGCGGCGAGCTTTTCGGCCACGCGCGGCCCCACCCCGTGCAGGCTGCTGATGGGTTGCGACTGGAGATCGACGGACGCGCCGCCCTTGCGAATCGGCATCGCAACAGGATGACGCGAAACGCCGCGCTGGAGGAAGAGGCAGCGTGCGCGGGGGCGTGTCGGAATGCGGATGGATTCGCGTGGAGCTATTGCGATACTTGGGGATCGTCTCGCAGCACGCGACGGTCAAAATCGTCGGCGGATCTTCTTCGTCGCAATCGGCAGCGCTCCCGGATTGCGACCCTCACCCCAACCCCTCTCCCGGCGGGAGAGGGGCTGAAGCGCCCTTGCATGATCGACAACGTTCCCGGATTGCGGCCCTCACCCCAACCCCTCTCCCGGTGGGAGAGGGGTTGAAGCTGCCTCGCATGTGGAGGCCGACGCGGTGCGTCAGAAGTTCGCGCTGAACTCCACGCCGTAGCTGCGCGGCTCGGTCATGCGTGCGCCCACCGTGCCGAGCACCGTCATGCCGTAGGTGCCGAACGAGTTGACGTACTGGTTGTCCAGCAGGTTGTTACCGTACACGGCGACCCCCCAGTGGCCGCCGGCCGAGGTCCAGCCGATGCGCGCATCGAGGATCTCCTGCGCCTCGCCGGCCTCGGTCTGGCCGAAGCGGCCGCAGCCGAGCACCGAGAACGACTCGTCGTTCTCGCGGCACTCGCCCACGTACGAGTAGCGCATGGCGGCGCGCACATCGCCGGCATCGTCCAGCCGCCACACGTAGTTCGCGCCGACCGCGAACGACCACTCCGGCGCGCCGGTCGGTTCGCCGCCCAGATCCACGCCCTGCGGATTCACGTAGCTCTTGTAGGTGGAATCCAGGTACTCGGCATTGAAGTCGAAGCCCAGTCCGTCGGTCGCCTGCCAGCGCATGTCGAAATCAACGCCCCAGGCCTCCTGGTCGGAGGTGTTGACGACGAAGCGCGGGATCTCGGTCGTCATGTCCAGCGTGACGGCCTGTCGGTTGTCGTAGACGTAGTAGAACGCCGACACGTTGTAGGCCAGGCGATAGTCCGGCAACGCGTGCTTGAAGCCGGTTTCGAAGTTCCAGACGTCCTCGTTCTCGAACTCGCTGCCGATCTGCAACGCGTTGAAGCCGCCGGCCTTGTAGCCCTTGGCCAGCGAAGCGAAGCCCATCATGTCGTCGGTGAAGTGATAGTCCACGACGAAGCGCGGGCTCCAGTCGTCCCAGGACTTCTTGGCGCGGTTCTGCACGCCCTTGTTCATCATCGCGGGCGGATCGATGAAGGCGATGTCGAACACCAGCGCTTCGAGCGGGATGCCGATGGCGTCGAGGAAGCCGATCTGGTCCAGCAACGCCAGCTGTGCATCCAGCTCCGGCGCGCTGCGCAGATCATTGAACCAGGTGAAGTCCTTCTCGTCGCGCGTGTAGCGCAGGCCGACGGTGAGGTTGAGCTTGTCGTTGACGTGCCAGATCACGTCGCCGAATGCGGCATAGGCCTTGGTGTCCAGCGTGTTGACGAACTTCTCGTTCCACGGCAAGCCCGTCAGGTCCACCGGGATGCCGAACATGTTCGCCGCCATCGTGATCGGCCCGTACAGGCCGCCGGGTGCCAGCCCCAGGTTGTTGGCGATGGTGTCGACCGAATCGGTCAGCGCGTTGACCTCGCTGGTCTGGTCGGCGTCTTCCTGGAAATAACTGACGCCGGCCACCCAGTCGATGCGGTCGGTGGAACCGGCGAACTTGAACTCCTGGTAGAAGTTCTCGTTGCTCTCGGTGTTGGTGGAATCGACGTACAGGTAGCTGAGGTTGGTGCCGTCCTCCTCGACCTGGTTCAGCGAGTCGTACTGGTGCCACGCCGTGGTGGACGTGAGGCTGCCCCAGCCGAAGTTGTGGTCGACGATCAGCGTCACGCCGTCGAAGGTGCGCGTTTCGGCATTGGTCGCGTCGGTGGCGTAGGCCTGGTCCAGCGGATCGAGGAACGAATCCGGATCGGCGGGCGCGAGCGGCAATTCCGGCAGCGCCGGCACGGGCACCACGCCGACGGTCGCCTGGCCGCGCTGGTCGAGGCTCTCGTGGTCCCATGCGATGAAGGCGCGGGTGTTGTCGCCGAAGCGCGTCTGGAACGCGGCGCGCGTGGCCCAGTTGTCCTCGGGCGCGAGGTCTTCGCCTGTCACCGCGTCCTGCACCCAGCCATCGCTGGTGTTGAAGATGCCGTTGAACCGGAACGCCGACGTGTCGCTTACCGCGACGTTGGCCATGCCTTCGAAGTAGGTCTTGTTGTCGTTGCCCAGGCGCAGCTTGCCGCGCGCGTGGTTGCCGTCGGTCTGCGGACGGTTGGTGATGATGGAGATCGCGCCGGCCGCCGTGTTGCGCCCGAACAGCGTGCCCTGCGGCCCCTTCAGCACCTCGATGCGCTGCACGTCGGTGAACGGCAGCAACACGCCGCCGCCGCGTCCGGCGTACACGCCATCGACGTACACACCCACTGCCGGATCGGTGCCGATGCCGAAGTCGTCGGTCTCGATGCCGCGCAGCTGGAAGCTGGGTTGCGTCGGCTGCAGGCTGTTGACGCGCAGGCCGGGCACGAAGCTGTCGATGTCGCCCAGATCCTCGGCGGCGACGTCGTCGATCAGTTGTTCGGTGACCACCTGCAATGCGATCGGCACGTCGAGCAACTCCTGCTCGCGGCTCTGCGCGGTGACGGTGATGGTGTCCAGCTGCGTGGCGTCCCGCGCGCCGGCATCCGGCGCCTGCTGCGCCATGGCCAGCGGCATGGCCGCGGTGAATGCGAGACCGGACAGCGCGCGACCCAGACCGGTGGCGAGCCTGCTCTTGCGTGGCGACATCGGAACCTCCCCTCCCAATGACTTCTTGTTGTGTTCGCCCCGCGGCCCCTGCCCGCGCGGCACGTGGCACTACTTCGTCGCGACCTTCGTATCCTCGTTGCTGCAGCTGCCCAGCCAGGCCGCGATCCAGTCGCGTACCAGGGCGACGCCTTCCTCGTGCACGGTACTGCGCCCGACCTCGGGCATCATCGCGCCCGGGTCGAGGCTGTCCATGCGATAGACCAGGATCGACTCGTCCGGCCTGCCCGGCACGATATCGAACATGTGATCGCCCGTGCCCTGCCCCGCCGCGACCGGCGGCTTGCACAGGCCCAGGCGCCGGGCGTCGTCGGTGTTGGCATCCAGCCACAGGCCCGACGTGTCCGCCGGTCCGACCTGGCTGTGGCAATGGCCGCAGTTGACGTCCAGGTAGGCGCGGGCGCGGTCCTCGACCGTCGCCTGCGCATCGTCCAGGCGCGCGTTGAACGGCACGCCCTGCTTCGGCAGGCCTTGCAGCCGGCCCAGCGCCGCCATCCTCGCCAGCTGGTTCTCGCCTGGATGCCAGGGGTCCTCGCGGTTCATGTGCCGCGCCTTCGGCCCGATCGGATGCATTTCGCGGGTGGTGTTGTTGGTGGCATGGCAACCGGCGCACTGGTTCTCGTCCGGCACCATGTACGCGAACTCCTGTTTCGCGCTTCCGTCAGGCTTGTGCAGCGTCAGCGGCACGGTCTCGCCGGCGCGCGCGAGCGTCGCCTCGGTCTGCTCCTCGTTCCACACGTACGGCAACGCGACCCAGCCCCTGTCGCGACGCACCAGCAGGCGCGTTTCGATCAACCGGACCTTCGACAGGTCCAGCCCGTCCAGGCTTTCCTCCACGCGTTCGGCGACGCGCAGCACGCTGCCGTTCTGGCCGCGCGGGTAGTAGAACGTCTTGCTGATGATGGTGCCGACCGGAAAGTCGAATGCCTCGTCCGGGTGATAGCGAGCCTTGCTTCCCGGCGGCAGCCACAGCGTGCGCAGCTTGTGGGCGTAGTCGCTGAACAGCGCGGTGTTGAGCGCGTACGGCTCCACGCCTTCGTTGAGCCGCAGCCGTGCGCCGTCGCTTTCGACGACATGCCACTCGCTCAGGTTTTGCGGCTGGCCCTGTGCGTGGAAGCGCACCGGTTCGGCCGCACGCTTGCAACCTGCCAGGGACATTGCGGCCAACAGCACGGCCGCGCCGATCGCAGAGCACTTCCTCATGCCGCCGGCGCCGCCTTCGCGGCGGTGGCCGCGTTGTCGCTGGGCAGCGTCACCACCGGCAGCGGCGGCAGCTTGCAGCGCACCTGGTCGGTGACGACGCTGGGGTTCTTGTACTTGTTGGGACCGTCGGCGTTGAGCGTGCCGGCCTCGCCATTGTCGATGCAGACCTGCGGGCCGGCGGCGCGCTGCACGTTGACGTAGCCGTCCCACAGCACGTCCGGCAAACGTCCGTTGAGGCCGAACATCGCCACCTTCAGCGCCTTCAGGTCCAGTCCGTCGGGCTTGTCGCCGCCGCCCTTGAAGCGGTTACCGTGGATGGCGATCTCCTCCGGATACGGATCGAAGGTCTTCGCGACGCCCTTGTCGGTCATGTAGCCGGTGGAGAAGTAGCTCGACACGATGACGTTGGCCGTCTGGTTGTCGGCGATGTCGTTGTCGAAGATCTCGACCTTGTCGTTGGAATTGATGACGATGCCCGAGCCGGCCGGCACGCTCGCCACCGCTGCGCCCTTGGCGGCGAAGTTGTCGGTGTTGTTGGCGAACACCTTGTTGCGGTACACGCGCGTGGTGTGGCCCGGCTGCGGCAGGTTGGGCATGTTGAACACCAGGATGCCGCCGGTGTTTTCCGTCGCGGTGTTCTCGTACACGTCGGCGCCGATGGTGTTCTCGATCTCGATGCCCGCCACGTTGCGTTCTGCACGGTTGCGGCGCACGACGACGTTCTTCGACTGGCCGACGTAGATGCCGGCGTCGGACGCGCCGATGGCCACCGAATCCTCGATCAGCACGTTCGAGGTCTGCACCGGGTAGATGCCGTACGCGCCGTTGCTGGTCTTCGGCCCGCCGGTCCATTCCACGCGCACGCCACGGATGGTGATGTTGCCGCCCTCGTTGATCTTCAGGCCGTCGCCCTTGGTGTCCTCGATGGCGAGGTTCTCCAGCGTGAAGTCGCCCGCGTTGACCAGCAGGCCTTCGGCACCGGCCTTCTGTCCCTTGAAGCTCAGCACGGTCTTGTCCATGCCGGCGCCACGGATGGTCACGCCGTTCACGCGCAGGGTCAGGCTGCGGTCGAAGGCATAGCGGCCGGCGGGGATCTCGATGACGTCGCCGGGCTTGGCGTCGAGCAGGCGCTCGATCAGCACCTTCTGGTAATCCGCATTGGCCGCAGGCGCCGCCGCCTGCTGCTGGCAGCCGGCCAGCGTCGCCAGAGCACCACCGATAGCCATGCCGAGAATGATCCGCTTCATCCGCTCCGTCCCATGCGTGCGGCCGATGGCCGCGAATGCCCGCCGGACGACGTCCACGCCTGCACTCTTGCGGCGTGGTCCAGCCCCCCGGCCCCTCCCGGCAGTCTGTGACCTTCGGCTGGCCAACGTGGAGGGCAAAGCCGGCATACTCAGGGGGGCAAACCGGACAAGCTACGCCAGCGTATGCCGCCCTACGACCGCGACGATCCACGCCTGAACACGGCCACCATCAAGAGCGGCATCGTCGCCGGTCTGGTCGCAATGGCGCACGAGCTCGGGGTGCCCTGCGAATCCTGGTTCGCCGGATTGCGGCTGGGGCCGGCCGCCTTCGACGGCGACATGCCGGTCTACCTCTCCTACCGCCAGGCCTGCCAGATCATCCGGCGCGCATTGCGCAGCCTGCCGCCGCGCGGTGTCGGCCTGACGCTGGGCGAACGCCAGACCATCGGTCACTTCGGCCTGCTCGGTCTGGCGATGCTTACCGCGTCGCGCTTTTCCGAAGCACTGCAGCTGGGCGTGCGTTATGCGCCCATCACCGGCGCGATGATGGAACTGGAACTCGACGAGGAAACCGACGGCGCGATGGCCGTGATCGCACGGATGCGCAGCGCCGATGCGGAGCTCGAACCGTTCCTGTGCGAGGAGCTCTTCGCCAGTTCGCTGATGCTGTGCCGCGGGCTGCTCGGCGCGGATTTCCGGCCGCGCGTGATCGACCTCGCGTACCCCGCACCGGCGTATGCCGCCGATTACGAAGACCTGTTCCGCTGCGAGGTGCGCTTCGATGCCTCGTGCAATCGCGTGGTGATCGATCCGCGCTGGCTGCAGGCCGCGATGCCCGCCGGCAACGCCGCCAGCGCGCAGCAGATCATCGCGCTATGCCAGGAGCAGATGCCCGCCGGACAGCCGCGCAGCGAAATCGTGGCGGTGGTCGAGCGCCTGCTGCGCCAGCACCTGGCCGACAACCCGCGCCTGGTCGACATCGCTGCCGAACTGCACCTCACCGAGCGCACGCTGCGTCGTCAGTTGCAGGCCGCGCAGACCACCTTCAGCGAACTGCACGACCGCGTGCGCAGCGAATCGGCGCGCGCACTGCTCGCCGATTCGCGCATGAGCATCGCCCACGTCGGCGCCGCGGTGGGCTTCAAGGATGCGCGTGAGTTCCGCCGCGCCTTCAAGCGATGGACCGGCGTGGCGCCGCGCGAAATGCGGGGTGCGGAGAAGGCGGAACCGTGAGCCTCGGCCTTGCGCTGCCTCCCGCTCCGGATGCATAACGCCATGGGGAAAGGAAAGTGGTAGCCCGATGGGAATGCTGAGCCGTGTTTCGGAAATTGCACGTGCACGCCACGCACTCGAACGCACTGGATGGCCACGACTCCAGATGTCGTTGATCATGCTGGTGACCGGTGCGGTCGGGTTCCTGTGCTCCTTTGCGCTTCTGTCGGCCGGTACCGACTCGATGCTGGTGCGGTACCCGATCGCAATCAGCGTCGCCTACGGCGCCTTCCTCCTGCAGATGTGGATATGGCTGCGCTGGCGCGACGACCTGGTCGACGCCATCGACCTGCCGGGCGACGCTTCGCTGCGGCACGGCACGGGCCGCAGCGCAGGCTGGACGGGAACCGGCGGCCACGCTGGCGGTGGAGGCGCGTCGGCCTCCTGGTCACCGAACGTGTCGTCCCCGGGCTCAAGCGGCCATTCCGCCGGCGTCGATGTTCTGGAGGCCGCGGGCGACGAGGCAGGCCTGCCACTGGTTGCGGCCCTCGCACTGGGCGCAGTCGCGCTCACCTGCCTCATCGCCGCGGGATGGGTGGTGTGGACCGCTCCCGCCCTGATGGCCGAATTGATTGTCGACGCTGCGATCGCCGGCGGCCTCTACAGACGCATGCAGGGCGCGCAGGCCGAAGGATGGTGGTGGCTGTGCATTCGCCACACATTCTGGCCGTTCGTCGGCGTCCTTTTCTTCTTCCTGACCATCGGCGTGACCGCGCAATGGCTCGCGCCACAGGCGAGTACGCTGATGCAGGTAGTGCAGGCCTTCTGACTTCCGCGTAAACGGTGCGTCAGTCCAGCACCATCACCGCATCGACTTCGAAGCCGGCGCCGCGCGGCAGGCCCGCGACTTCCACGGTCGAACGCGCCGGGTACGGGGCCTTGAAGAACTCGCCCATCACCGCGTTGACGGCGGCGAAGTTGTCCAGGTCGGTCAGGTACAGGCCCAGGCGCACGATGTCGTTGAGCGAGCCGCCTGCTGCCTCGCAGACGGCCTTGAGGTTCTCGAACGAGCGGCGTGCCTGCGCGCTGATGTCGCCTTCAACCAGCAGGCCGGTGCCCGGGTCCAGCGGAATCTGCCCGGAGAGGTACACGGTGTCGCCGGCACGCACGGCCTGCGAGTACGGGCCGATCGCGGCCGGCGCCTTGTCGGTCTGGATGATCTTGCGGGACATGGAAGGATTCCTCATTGCGAAAACGCGAGGTTAGCGCAGAAGCATTGCTTCAAGCCGTCGTTCCCACTTAGGCAGGGATCCGACTGTCCCGCATTTCAGCCGTTATCCCCGCGAAGGCGGGGATCCAACCGTTCGACTCGCCACGACTTCCGGAAAGCAGAAGGAAGGCGGGAAGAATGGGTTCATCCGCATCGCAGCCGTCATCCCCGCAAAGGCGGGGATCCAACCATTCGACTCGCCACGTCTTCCGGAGAGCGGAAGGGCGATGGAAGAATGGATTCCCGCCTACGCGGGAATGACAGCTTGAGCGCGAGGCCGCAACCTTTTCCCGAGTCCCGAGTCCCGAGTCCCGAGTCCCGAGTCCACGGCTCCTCACATCCGCTGCACGCCCAGCACGACGGCGAGCCTGCGCACGCGGCGCATCACGTCGGCGAGGTGACGGCGGTCGCTCACTTCGATGGCGAATCGCATCACCGCGATGTTGGCATCGCGGTCGAGGTATTCGACGCGGTCGATGTTGGATTCGGCTTCGGCGATGGCGGCCGCGACCTGGGCCAGCGAACCCGGCCGGTTGTCGACCTCGATGCGCAGTGCCGCGGCGAAGTCGCCGGCGACCTGGCGGTCCCAGCCGATGGGCACCCAGCGGTCCGGGGACTTGCGATAGTCGGCGACGTTCGGGCAGTCCAGCCGATGCACCACGATGCCGCGGCCCGCGGTGTGGTAGCCCATGATCTCGTCGCCAGGAATGGGCAGGCAGCAGTTGGCGAAACTGATCACGCCGCGCTCGGCGCCGGTGATCAGGATCTTGTCCTCCGGGCGTGGCAGCGGACTGGATGCGCCCTCGCGCAGCGGCTTGCCCGGCGCCTCGCGCGCCAGGGCCATCGCGACCTGCTGCGGCATGCGGTTGCCCAGCGCGATGTCGGCCAGCAACGCCTCCAGGCGCGGATAGCGGAACTCCGCCAGATACGCATCCATGCGCACGCCCGGTACGCGGTCGAGCGAGATGCCCAGCGCTTCCAGCGCGCGGTCGAGCATGCGATGGCCCAGCTGCACCGCGTCCTCATGTTCGAGTTGCTTGAGCTGCTGTCGGATCGAGGTGCGCGCCTTGCCCGACACCACGAACTCGAGCCACTGCGGCTTGGGCGAGGACGACTTCGCGGTGATGATCTCCACGCGCTGACCGCTGGCCAGCTTGGTGCGCAGCGGCACCAGCTTGCCATCCACGCGCGCCGCCACGGCCTTGTTGCCCACGTCGGTGTGCACCGCATAGGCGAAGTCGAGCGCGGTGGAATTGCGCGGCAGCGCCATGATGTCGCCCTTGGGCGTGAACAGGTAGACCTCGTCCGGGAACAGGTCGACCTTCACGTTCTCCAGGAATTCCAGCGACGAACCGGTGGCGCGTTGCGACTCGACCAGGTTGGCGATCCAGCTGTGCGCGCGGCTCTGCGCGCTGGTGGGGCCTTCGCCGCCGTGCTTGTATGTCCAGTGCGCCGCGATGCCGCGCTCGGCGATCAGGTCCATTTCCTCGGTGCGGATCTGCACCTCGATGGGCGATCCGTACGGTCCGAACAGCACCGTGTGCAGCGACTGGTAACCGTTGGCCTTAGGAATGGCGATGAAATCGCGGAAGCGCGAATCCAGCGGCTTGTACGCGGCGTGCACCACGCCCAGCGCGTGGTAGCAGTCGGGCACGCTGCGCACCACGATGCGGAAACCGAACACGTCCATCACCTGCGCGAAGGTTTTGTGCTCGGCGCGCATCTTGGTGTAGATGCTCCACGGCGATTTCACCCGGCTGATCAGCCGGTGCGCGAGTTTCTCCTTGGCCAGGCGCTGCGCCAGCTGCGCCTCGATCTGCACCAGCGATTCGCGGCGCACCACCGGCTGCGTGCGGATGCGCTTCTCGATCACCGCATGGCGCCACGGATGCAGTGCGCGGAAACCCAGGTCCTGCAGTTCCGCCTTGATCAGGTTCATGCCCAGGCGCTGGGCGATGGGCGCGTAGATCTCCAGCGTCTCGCGCGCGATGCGGTGGCGCGCCTCCATGCTCTGCGCGCCGAGCGTGCGCATGTTGTGCAGGCGGTCGGCCAGCTTGATCAGGATGACGCGGATGTCTTTCGCCATCGCCATGAACATCTTGCGCAGGTTTTCGGCCTGCGCTTCTTCTTTGGAGTTAAATTTGATGCGCTCGAGCTTGGTCACACCGTCGACCAGCGCAGCCACTTCTGCGCCGAACTCGGCGGTCAGCGTCTCATCGGTGACGCCGGTGTCCTCGACGACGTCATGCAAGAGAGCAGCCGACAGCGTCACCGCATCCAGTTCGAGATCCGCGAGGATCTCGGCGACAGCAACCGTGTGCATGATATAGGGTTCGCCCGACCTGCGGGTCTGCCCTTGATGGGCGGCTTCTGCGACTTCAAAAGCGCGGCGGAGCATCGCCGCGTCTTCCGGGCTCGCATACTTGCCGACCTTTTCTAAAAGGCGTTCAATACCCACAGGGTCAGCCACCCCCGTTTTCGCAGGATCAGTACTGGACGAGCGAGAAGACGTCATACCCTTTCAATTTCTCCCGTCCGTTCAGATACGACAACTCGATCAAGAAGCAGACGCCTACAACTTCTGCGCCGAGCTTCTCGAAAAGTTGGATCGTCGAGCCGATCGTTCCCCCTGTCGCGAGAAGATCGTCAGCGATGATGACTTTCTGACCCGGCTTGACCGAGTCTTTGTGGATTTCCAGCGAATCTTTGCCGTATTCCAGCGCGTACTCCTGGGAGATCGTCTCTCCCGGCAGCTTGCCCGGCTTGCGAACCGGGATGAAGCCTTTGCCGAGCGCATACGCCATCGGCGCTGCCAGCACGAAGCCGCGGGACTCCGGGCCTGCGATGACGTCAGCGTCGTGTTT
>NZ_DASRTS010000042.1:0-5686 GCF_035655815.1 Lysobacter sp. | reverse complement strand
TCAAGCTCAAGGACTTCCGCATCGACGCGAACGTGGTCGGCGCCTATCCGGGCCCCGTGATCACGCGCTTCGAGATCGAGCCCGCGCCGGGCATCAAGGTCAGCCAGATTTCCAGCCTGGACAAGGACATCGCGCGCGGCCTGTCGGTGAAGTCGGTGCGCGTGGTCGACGTGATCCCGGGCAAGTCGGTGATCGGGCTGGAAATCCCGAACGTCAACCGGGAGATGATCTATCTCTCGGAACTGCTGCGCTCGAAGGAATACGACAAGTCCGCGAGCCCGCTGACGCT
This sequence comes from Lysobacter sp., assembly GCF_035655815.1. NCBI lineage: Bacteria > Pseudomonadati > Pseudomonadota > Gammaproteobacteria > Lysobacterales > Lysobacteraceae > Lysobacter > Lysobacter sp. The sequence goes on along the minus strand of NZ_DASRTS010000042.1, from coordinate 5,397 downwards.
CGCGCTGGGCAAGGACATCGCCGGCCGGCCGACGGTCGCCGACCTCGCGCGCATGCCGCACCTGCTGGTCGCGGGTACGACCGGCTCAGGCAAGTCCGTCGCGGTCAACGCGATGGTGCTGTCGCTGCTCTACAAGGCCTCCGCCAAGGACGTGCGGATGCTGATGATCGACCCGAAGATGCTGGAGCTGTCCGTCTACCAGGGCATCCCGCACCTGCTCGCGCCGGTGGTCACCGACATGAAGGAGGCCGCCAACGGCCTGCGCTGGTGCGTCGCCGAGATGGAGCGCCGCTACAAGCTGATGAGCGCGGTGGGCGTGCGCAACCTGTCGGGCTTCAACAAGAAGGTGACCGACGCGATCAACGCCGGCCAACCGCTGATGGACCCGCTGTTCCGGCCGAACGCGGAAGCCGGCGAGGTGCCGCGCGAGCTGGAGCCGCTGCCGTACATCGTCGTCTTCATCGACGAATTCGCCGACATGATGATGATCGTCGGCAAGAAGGTGGAGGAGCTCATCGCCCGCCTGGCGCAGAAGGCGCGCGCGGCCGGCATTCACCTGATCCTGGCCACGCAGCGTCCGTCGGTGGACGTCATCACGGGCCTGATCAAGGCCAACATTCCCACGCGCATTGCGTTCCAGGTGTCGAGCAAGATCGACTCGCGCACGATCCTCGACCAGTCCGGCGCGGAAACGCTGCTCGGCCACGGCGACATGCTGTACCTGCCGCCGGGTACCGCGATGCCGGAGCGCGTGCACGGTGCGTTCGTGTCCGACGAGGAAGTGCATCGCGTCGTCGAGCACCTCAAGCAGATCGGCGGCGGTCCCGACTACATCGAGGGCGTGCTGGACGAAGTGCAAACGATGGGCGATGGGGTCGTGGTCGGCGCGACCGGCCTGCCCGAAAGCAACAGCGGTGGCGGCGACGAGTCCGACCCGCTGTACGACGAGGCGGTGCGCATCGTCACCGAGACCCGGCGCGCGTCGATCTCCGGCGTGCAGCGCCGCCTGAAGATCGGCTACAACCGCGCCGCGCGCCTGATCGAGGCGATGGAAGCGGCAGGCGTGGTCAGCCCGCCGGAGCACAACGGCGACCGCTCGGTACTGGCGCCGCCGCCGCCCAAGTGATGGGTTTCGACGCAGACGGACGCAGACAACACAGATAAGGCAGAGCGCGGGTCAAGCGACGTTCACGTCCCGCCGGTGACGCGCTCGGATTTGTCTGCGCGATCTGCGTATATCTGCGTCCAAAACGTCTTTCCAGCGCTCGCCGGTTCATCTTCGATCCGTCAGACTTCTTCCTGTGGCGGCTTCCGCCGATCCTTTCCGGAGTGATTGATGCGACTTCCTCTGTTCGGCTTGGCCTTGGCGCTGTTCGCCTCGACCGCGATGGCCGGTGCGCGTGACGACCTCGACGTCTTCACCAAGGGCCTGAAAGGTCTGAGCGGTCAGTTCTCGCAGCAGGTGTACGACCCTCAGGGCAAGCTCAAGGAGCGCTCGAGCGGGCAGGTCGCGCTGTCGGCGCCGCGCCTGTTCCGCTGGGAATACGTCAAGCCGTACCCGCAATTGATCGTGGCCGACGGCAAGAAGGTGTGGGTGCACGATCCCGACCTGCAGCAGGTCACCGTGCGTCCGCAGGGCGTGGAGGAACAGAACAACCCGCTCGCGGCCCTCATCGACCCGGCGAAGCTGGACGCGCAGTTCGTGGTGAAGGAACTGGGTAGCGCCGAAGGCCTGGAATGGCTGTCGCTGGCGCCGAAGCAGGAAGGCGATGCCGGGTTCCGTTCCGCGCGCCTGGGCTTCAACCAGAGCGGTCTGGTGAAGATGCACGTGATCGACGCGCTCGGCCAGCGTACCGACATCGACTTCAGTGGGTGGAAGCGCAATCCGGCGTTCCCTGCGGATACCTTCCGGTACACGCCGCCGAAGGGCGTGGACGTGATCGGCGAACGCTGAGCGATCGCGAAGAGATGTGGAAAGGCCTGCTTCGGCAGGCCTTTTCGTTTGTGGAGAGGCAGGCCGGATTTTCCGGTCACGGAGTCCGTCCGCCGTGCATCGCCTCGCTTCATGCAGCCTGATCGCCGCACTGTCGTGGTGCGGTGTCGCCGTGGCGGTCGAACCGATGGCCACGCCGGCAGGCGGAACCACGCGGACGCCGATTCCGGCACCAGGTGCGTTGCAGGAAAGCGCGGATATCGAGCGACGCGTCGCCGGCTCGGTGGTAAGTGCACTGGCGGAGCGGTTTGGCGGCCGTGCCGTCGAGGTGCGGTTCGACGGAGTCGACGTGTCAGCACTGGACGGGCGCCGGCAGTCGGTCAGCGGCCGCGGCGGCGTGCGCTTCGCGGGCGGGTCGGCGTGGATCGGTTTCCGCTTCGGCAGCGTGTACGACACGCTGCTCGGGCAGCCGGGGCGACCGCAGGTCGAAATCGGAGTGGGTGGGGAAGGACGGTCGGTTCCCAATGACGGGCTCGCCCTGCGCCAGCTTGAAGACCGGATGACGGCGATGCTGCAGGACGCACGGGCCATGCCGTCGGTACGTCTGCAACTGGACCGTGTGGAGACATTCGAGACCGGCCAGTACTACCTCAGCATGGACGCCGAAGGCTTGGTCGATTTCGGGCTCGATGGCAGCCGCGGGATCCGCGTCCGCGCGCTGTACGACCGGCGCGACGGGCAATGGCTGCAACTGGACTACGACCTCGGTGCTGCGGCCGGCGAGGCGCTGGTAGGGCGCTGACGCGCGAGCGGGCCGCCCGTGCACGGCGGGTACGTGCACGCCTTGGTATCGTGTGCGCAGGCATCCATGAGAATGGCCTGCGTGGCCCGGCGCACTCCTTCCGCTTCCCCTTCCGACGATCTGTTGCATGTCGACCGCAGCGCGATGCAGCCGCTGGCCGAACGCATGCGGCCGCGCACGCTCGACGAGATGGTCGGGCAGAAGCGCCTGCTGTCGCCGCGTTCCGCGCTGCGGCGTGCGATTGAATCCGGTCGCGTGCACTCGATGATCCTGTGGGGGCCGCCCGGCTGCGGCAAGACCACACTGGCGCTGCTGCTCGCGAAATACGCCGATGCGGAGTTCCGCGCCATCTCGGCCGTGCTGTCCGGCCTGCCGGAAGTGCGGCAGGTGCTGGCCGAGGCGGCGCAGCGTTTCGCCGAAGGTCATCGCACCGTGCTGTTCGTCGACGAGGTGCACCGTTTCAACAAGGCGCAGCAGGATGCGTTCCTGCCGCACATCGAGCGCGGCACCATCCTGTTTGTCGGCGCGACCACCGAGAACCCTTCGTTCGAACTGAACTCCGCGCTGCTGTCGCGCTGCCGCGTGCATGTGATGGAGGCGGTCTCCGCGCAGGACATCCAGCTGGCGCTGCAACAGGCGCTGGCGGACGAGGAACGCGGACTCGGCGGACGCGGGCTACAGGTGAGCGACGATGCGTTGCTGGAGATCGCGCAGGCGGCCGACGGCGACGTGCGGCGCGGCCTGACGCTGCTGGAGATTGCCGCCGAACTGGCCGAAGGCGAGGGCGGCGAGATCACCCAGGCGACGCTGGCGCAGGTGCTGGCCGATCGCACGCGTCGCTTCGACAAGGGCGGCGAGCAGTTCTACGACCAGATCTCGGCGCTGCACAAGTCCGTGCGCAGTTCCAATCCCGATGCGGCGGTGTACTGGCTGGCGCGCATGCTCGATGGCGGATGCGATCGCGCGTACCTGGCGCGACGCATCACGCGCATGGCGGTGGAAGACATCGGACTGGCCGATCCGCGCGCGCTGCCGATGGCGCTGGATGCGTGGGACACGTTCGAAAGACTGGGCAGCCCCGAAGGCGAACTCGCGCTCGCGCAGATCGTCGTCTACCTGGCGACCACCGCCAAGTCGAACGCGGTGTACTCGGCCTACAACGCCGCGCGCAGCGACGTGCACGAGTACGGCACGCAGGAAGTGCCGCTGCACCTGCGCAATGCGCCCACGCGGTTGATGAAGCAACTGGGCTATTCGAAGGGTTATCGCTACGACCACGACGTGGATGGCGGCATCGCGCTGGACCAGACGGGCTTCCCCGACGCGATGGGCGAGCGCGTGTACTACCGGCCGGTGGAACGCGGCCTGGAGATCAAGCTCAAGGAGAAGCTGGACCGGCTGCGCGCGGAACGCGATGCTGCCCGTCGTGACGGCAATGTGAGCGATCCGGCGGACTCAACCTGAGCAATTCCGCGACGTTGCCCCGTCGCAACGTCAGCATCACTTCACCGTTGCCGCGCAAGCGCTTGAGTGCACAGGCAAACACGCCGGCGGCAATGCGGGTGTAAAGCCCGGTGTTCCAACGCTGAAACTTCATCCTGAATGCGGATGTGATGCGCCGTATGCCCGTCGCAACGCGTACTTGCATCAGGCTGATGCGGCGTCCGTGCGATTCAGTTCGCAAGCGCTGTTCCAGTTCTGCAACCGTCGAACGCCAAAGCCACCGCTCTCATGCGGTGCCACGCGGCCGTGCGCGGAGGTTCAGGCCGTTTCGCTTTCCGGATCAAGGCGTTCGGCCGCCTGAACGAAAGTTGGCACCGCCTGTGCGTGTCGTTCCTTGCGTCGTTCACCGGTGCCTCCCCCGGGCGCCAACCGACGTATCCGTAAAGGAGAACAACAATGCGCATTCGTACCAGCTTGATGGCAACGGCCGTGCTCGTCGGCCTTGGTCTTACCGGCCAGGCGGCGGCACAACAGACGATCGGCGACGGCAATGGCGGTGACGACATCCTCGCCAACATCAGCGTGCCGATCGATGCTTCCAACAGCAGTACCGGCGACAACCGCGACAACGACGGCGCTGCGGCTGCCGACAACGGTGCCGCGGCCGCCAACAACGGCGGAACCGCCACCAGCACATTCAGCAGCACCTCCAGCACCATCGTCGCGCAGACCGTCCTGGAAGGGGCGGTGTACGACGTGCAGACCTATGGCATCGGCAACGTGGCCAACAACACCGGCAACGCCAACGGCGGCGCCGGCGGCCGCGGCGGCGACGGCTACGGTGGCGACGGCTATGGCGGTGATGGCTATGGCGGCGAGGGCGGTGCCGGTGGTGCCGGCGGCGACGGCGGCGACGGCGGAAGTGGCGGTGATGCCGTGAACGGCAGCGCGACTTCCGGCGACTCCACCAACGGTAGCGCGAGCATCGGCGACGCAGTGGCCGGCAACGGCGGCCGCGGCGGCGATACCTGGAACAACCGTTCCGGCCGTGGCGGCGATACCGACAACGACAGCGGCTGGGCCGCAGGCGCAAGCCTGGCCGGTTCCGGTTCCGCGGCTGGTGGCGGTTCGGGCGGCGGCGGCGGTGGTGGCGACGGCAACAACGGCGGTAACGGCGGCGACGGCGGCGGTGCGCGCGGTCGCGGCGACGATACGGCCG
>NZ_DASRTS010000041.1:0-14319 GCF_035655815.1 Lysobacter sp. | reverse complement strand
CGCAGGGCGGATGCGGTACAGCCAGCTGCGCCGGTTCTGGTGGCGCGGCGCGGTGAACGCGGTGCCCGACAGCTGCTCGGCGTACAGCCCGTGCGCAACGCGTTGCGGCGAATTGCGGCCTTCCGGCAGCGTGCCCGGCACGGCCTCGGTCGCGAACTCGTTGCCGAAGCCGGACTGGTAGCCGGTCGCGCGGATGCGCCCGGTCACCGCTTCGGACAGCGGCGTCACGTTCGCGGGCACTGCTTCGGTCGCACTGGCGGCCGCGTCGTTCGCGGCCGGGTTCGCGGCGGTGTTCATCGCATCGCTCCGGGTGGGGTTACAGCACGCCGCGCTTCATCTGGTCGCGCTCGATCGACTCGAACAGCGCCTGGAAGTTGCCTTCGCCAAAGCCTTCGTTGCCCTTGCGCTGGATGATCTCGAAGAAGATCGGGCCGATCGCGTTCTGGGTGAAGATCTGCAGCAGCTTGCGCTGATGGGTTTCCGGATCGGCGTCGATCAGGATCTTGTTCTTCTGCAGGCGCGCAACGTCCTCGCCATGGTTCGGCACGCGCTGGTCGATCACTTCGAAGTAGGTGTCCGGCGTATCGAGGAACTCCACGCCCTGTTCGCGCATGGCCTCGACCGTGTCGTAGATGTTGTCGGTGAAGCAGGCGATGTGCTGGATGCCCTCGCCCTTGTATGCGTCCAGGTATTCGTTGATCTGCGACTTGGGATCGTTGGACTCGTTGAGCGGGATGCGAACGATGCCGTCCGGCGCGGTCATCGCCTTGGAGACCAGGCCGGTCTTCACGCCCTTGATGTCGAAGTAGCGGATCTCGCGGAAGTTGAACAGACGCTCGTAGTAGTCCGACCACTTTTGCATGTTGCCGAAGTACAGGTTGTGCGTGAGGTGGTCGATGAAGGTGAGCCCAAAGCCCTTCGGATTCGGCTCGGCGCCCTGCACAGGCAGGTAGTCGCCGTCGTAGATCGAGCCTGCGCTGCCGTAGCGGTCGACGAGGTACAGCATGCAGTCGCCGATGCCCTTCACCACCGGTGCGGCCACGGCACGCGTTTCGGCCTTGTCGGCCACGGCTTCGCCGCCGTTGTTCACGACGGTGTCGAACACCTTCGAAGCGGGCTCCCTGAAGCGGATCGCGAAGCCGCACGCGCTCGGGCCGTGCTTGGCCGCGAAGTCGGCCGCGAAGCTGTCCGGGTCCTCGTTGACCAGGAAGTTCACGTCGCCCTGGCGGTAGACGGCGATCGGGCGGGACTTGTGGCGGAGCACGGCGGTGAAGCCGAGCTTGCGGAAGTAATCGTGCAGCAGTTCGCCCTGTCCTGCCGGCGCGGCAAACTCGACGAACTCGAAGCCGTCGATGCCGAGGGGGTTCTCGAACGTGGTGACCTGCATGCCGAGGTTGGGCTGCGCATTCATGGCATTGTTCTCACATTGGCGGCCCGATCCGGTAGGGACGGCCTTCGGAAACGATCCTTATAGTTTCACCTGAAACCATAATCAAGGCACATCGCATCATGAATGCGCGCGACCCCGGAATTCCCACGCTCGGGCAACCCTTGCCCGGCCATGCCCAGCTGGATCTTGAGCATTTCCTGCCCTATCGCCTGTCGGTGCTCAGCAACCGGGTCAGCAGCACCATCGCGCGCATCTATACCGAGCGTTTCGCCCTGAGCATCACCGAGTGGCGCGTGATGGCCGTGCTGGGCCGTTACCCCGACCTGTCGGCCAACGAGGTTGCGCAGCGCACGGCGATGGACAAGGTGGCGGTGAGCCGCGCGGTGGCCCGGCTGCTCGAGGCCGGCCGCCTGCAGCGCGAGATCCATGGCGACGACCGGCGCCGGTCGGTGTTGCGCCTGTCGGAGGCCGGCTACCGGATCTACGACGAGGTCGCGCCGATGGCGCTGGCGTTCGAACGCCGGTTGCTCGCCGGCATCGACGACAATGAGCGTGCGGTGCTGTTCCGCCTGCTCGATCGGCTGGACGAACTGGAACTGAAGGTCGAGGCCGAAGCGGCGTTCTGACAGCCGGCACCCGAACGCCAGACCGCGGTCTTCACCCGACCATCGTCGAAGGATGGTCGATCGCCAGCACCCGCCACGCGGGAAACTCGTCGCCCGCCGAGGGCGCGTCGATCCATCCGCAGGCCAGCAGCCCGTCGTCGCTGCCGGCCTCGCACAGGTACACGGCCACCGCGCCGCGCTGCTGCTCGGTGCGCACCAGCGCCCAGCCATCGGGCAGGGTGCGCTTCTCCCGTGTGTGAACCACCTCGAGCCACGGCGACGCATCGGCTTCGAGGATGTCTCGACCCGCGGATGATCCCAACGCCGTCACCATCGCGATCTCGGCATCCAGCAGTGGCGCGACCGGCGGGCGCTCGATCACCAGTCCATGTCCTTCGAGCCGGTCGGCAATGGCGTTCGGCACCGCGTACGCGAGCGGACGCGACACGATGTGCTCGCCGACGAAGCGGGCGATGTACGGCACGCTTACACTCACCGGCTCGCCTTCCAGCGTGTACGGATCGCGCGTGAGGATCTCGACTGGGCGATTCTCGAACGCTTCCAGCCGATAGCGCACCGCGATCTCGTCCGGCGGCATCTCGCATGCGGCCAGCAGTTCGACGATCTCGACCGCATCCGCGGCGACGTGCAGCAGCGTCTCGCGCAGGAACGCGTACGTGGTGCGCACGCGATCGTAGAAATCGATGTAGGCGTAGGTTTCCAGCAACAGGTCGAGGCGGTTGGTCAGCCCGCGATAGTTGCCGCCGAAACGGGGATGGTGGGTGTAGGTGATCCAGCCCATGCCCTGCCCGCCTTCGTCGCGCAGGAAGTTGCCGTACCAGAACGTGTCCAGACCCTCGGTGCGCTTCACCGCATCCGTCACGGCGGGCAGCAGGTGCTCGCGCATGTAGGCGATGGGCTCTGCGCGTCCGCTGAGCGACGTGTGCGGCACGTCGTAGGTCAGCGCATAGCGGTGGATCGAACCGTTGGTGGCGTGGCAGTCGATGGTGAGGTGCGGGTTCCACGGGTGCATCACGCGCGTCTGCAGGAGGCGCATCTCCGGTGCGTCCTGACACATGTAGTCGCGGTTGAGATTGATGCCGGCCGCGTTGGTGCGGGTACCGACGCCGCTCTCCGGGCCGAGTTGGCCTTGGAAGTGCTCGATGTCGAGCTTGCGGTTCGCCGGATCGATGCGCTCATTGCCATCGGCGTTGAACAGCGGCACCAGCAGCAATGTCATGTGCGACAGCAGGTCGCCGTGTGCGCCGATCAGCAGGTCGCGCACCAGCATCAAACCGGCTTCCTTGCCCTCGACTTCGCCTGCATGGATGCCGCACAGGATCAGCACCACGGGCAATCCGGACTGGCGCGCCGCTTCCGGAGTGGTCACGCCCGCCGCGGACAGCACCAGCAAGGGCAGCTCGCGGCCTTCGGGCGTGGCGCCGAAACCGGCCACGTGCAGGCGCGGATCGCCCAGGTCCATCAGGCCCTTGATGAAGGCCATCACGTCCGCATGGCGCGAGGTCTCGGCGTACTGCGTGCGTTCGGCGCGGGTAAGCAGGGGCGGCTGCGACATGGCGGCATCTGGTGGAGCGGGATGCTCACCTTACCGTTCACGGCGTTTGGGTGCCGGAGGACGGCGGGAACGTGGCTGCCGTGTCGCTGCGTGAGCTACCGGCACCCAACCGTCGTCCCGGCGAAGGCCCGGACCCGGGCTGTCACACGTCGACAGCACCTGCGCGTGACGAGAGAAACGACGATGGCGCTCTGCGGGACGCCGTCGCCTGAGACGTTGATGGCCTGGATCCCGGCCTTCGCCGGCACGACGCGTCGCGCGGAGTCATTCGCACTGCGCGGAAACGACAACGGCGCCCCGAAGGACGCCGTCGCCTGAGACGTTGGCCTGGATCCCGGCTTTTGCCGGGATGACGCATCGGCAAAGCGGCTCGCGCGAATGCGCGAGCCGGCCGATGCGTCACTTCACCCCATGCATCAGCTTCTGCACCAGCGGCGCGATCAGGAACAGCAGTGCGCCGGCGCCCACCAGCGCCCAGAAACCGAAGGTATAGCCCGAATGCGCCGACTGCACCGTCATGCCGCCTTCGCCACTGACGATGCCGGCGAAGATGCCAGACAGGTTGTTGCCGATGCCGGTCGACAGGAACCAGCCGCCCATGCCGAAGCCGACCAGGCGCAGCGGCGCCAGCTTGGTCACCATCGACAGGCCGATCGGCGACAGGCACAGCTCGCCGACGGACTGGATCACGTACACCATGAACAACGTCCAGAACGGGATCTTGCCGGCGTCATTGACCAGGCTCGAGAGCGCGAACATCAGCAGCAGGAACGCCAGGCCGTTGAAGATCAGGCCCAGGCCGAACTTGCGTGGAATCGACGGATTGGCCGAACGCATCTTCACCCAGATCCACGCGATGATCGGCGCCAGGGTGATGATGGCCAGCGAGTTCACCGACTGGAACCACGCGTTCGGGAACACGAAGCCGCCCGGACCGAACAGGTCGCGGTCGACGATCTTGTCGGCGAGAAAGGTGAAGGAACTGCCGGCCTGCTCGAAGAACATCCAGAACAGGATGTTGAAGGTGAAGATGATCAGCATCGCGATGCATCGGTCGCGCTGCACCTTGCCCTCGCGGAACGCCTCGACCATCAGCATCGCGCACAGCGCCAGGAACATCGCCAGCAGGATCCACTGCAACGTGGTCGCGCCCAGTGCCAGCAGCGCATACACCGCCGGAATCGCCAGCAGCGCACCGATCAGCACATACAGCACCTTCTGCTTTCCGTCATCGCCTTCGGGCGGCCGGCCAATGCCGGCCAGTTCGCGGCGTCCGAACCAGAACCACACCAGGCTGATCAGCATGCCCACGCCGGAAGCCATGAAGACCACCTTGTAGGTCGGCATCGCGCTGGTGCCGAACACCTGCTCGGCGAGCATGCCGGTCAGGATGGGCGAGATGAATGCACCGGCATTGATGCCCATGTAGAAGATGGTGAAGCCCGAGTCGCGACGCTCGTCGGTCACGCCATAGAGCTTGCCGACCATCGTGGAGATGTTGGGTTTGAACAGGCCGTTGCCGCAGATGATGGTGGCCAAGCCCAACTTGAAGACCTGTTCGTTCGGTATCGCGATCATGAACAGGCCCGCGGCCATGATCACCGCACCGAGCAGGATCGAACGCTGATACCCCAGCACGCGGTCGGCGATGTAGCCGCCGAAGATCGCCGCGGCGTACACCAGCGCCAGGTAGGCGCCGTAGATCCGGTTGGCTGGCGCCTCGCCGGTCGGGTCGCCGCCATGGAACTGCGCAACGATGTACAGCACGAGCGCCCAGCGGATCCCGTAGAACGCGAAGCGCTCCCAGAACTCGGTCATGAACAGCATCCACAGGGGTTTCGGATGCCCCATGACCTGTTTGAACTCTGGAATGGCCACGGTCTGGCCGGGCAATGAAGCGGTTCCGCTCATGCGGTAATCCCCCGTGTGGATCGAAAATCTGAATGAGAAAAACCCACGCCGGGCGGCACGGGACCGGGGAGATTTACCGGCTAGACCCCGGTCCGTCAAACCTGTGTGAAGGCCGCGCGAGCTTGCTGCGGCGCAACATTTGCCTGAATGGGGATCACGGATGCTCCAGCTTGCGGACACTGTCCAGCGCGCCGGACAGCAACTCCGGGAACCGCGGATGTGCGTCGCGCAGGCGCTGCTGCGCCTCGTCCAGCGCGCACCAGCGGATCTCCGCGTGCTCGGCACGATTGACCGGTTCGCCCCGCCAGCGCGTGATGAGATACAGGCGCAGCCGCCACGGCTCCGGCGCGCTCCCATCGATGCGCGCCAGGTAGCGCGTGGAGAGCGGCCCGATGCCGAGTTCTTCGCGCAACTCGCGATGCAGTGCGCCCGGTCCGCTTTCGCCCGGTTCGACATGCCCACCGAACACGTCCCATGCGCCGGCCAGCCAATCGCAGTCTTCGCTGCGGCGTCCTAGCAGGATGCGCCCATCGCGGACCAGCAACGCGCCGACGCAATCGTGCACGGACGCGCTCATCGCCTCACTTCGGCGCGGGCGGTCCGTAGCTGCCGCCGGCACCGATCACGGTGCGCACTTCGAACAGTTCGGGGAAGAACGTCAGCTCCAGCGCCTGCTTCAGGAAACCGACGCCGCTGGAGCCGCCCGTTCCGCGCTTGAAACCGATGATACGCATGACCGTGCGCATGTGGCGGAAACGCCACAGCTGGAACTGGCTTTCCAGATCGACCAGGTCCTCGCACAGGTGGTAAGCGGCCCAGTGCGTGTCGGTGTCCTCATAGATGCGCTCGAACACCGGCAGCAGCTCCGGATCGGCCACGTGCGACTGCGACCAGTCGCGCTCGACATGCCGCGCCGGCACCGGATGGCCGTGCCGTGCGAGATACCGCAACACCTCGTCGTACAGGCTGGGCGATTCCAGCACCTCGCGCAGGCCGGCTTCCGCCCGCGCGTCGTGCGAGAACACCTTCAGCATGGAGGCGTTCTTGTTGCCCAGCAGGAATTCGATGGTGCGGTACTGCAACGACTGGAAGCCAGACGACGGGCCGAGGATCTCGCGGAATTCCATGTACTCCGACGGCGTCAGCGTCTCCAGCACCGACCACATCTCGGTGAGCTGGCGCAGGATGTTCTTGCAGCGGGCGAAGATCTTCTGGCACTCGCCCAGCCGGTCCTCGCGCAGGTTGGCCACGGCCGCGCGCAGCTCGTGGATCATCAGCTTCATCCACAGTTCGGACACCTGGTGCTGCACGATGAACAGCAGCTCGTCGTGGTGCGGCGGATTGGACAGACGCTGCTGGGCCGACAGCAGCGTGTCGAGCTGCAGGTAGCCGGAATAGCTCATCCGCCCTTCGAAATCGGTGTGGATGCCGGTTTCCAGTTCACGCTCGTTCTTTTCGACCGTCATTGCAGGCTCGGATTGACCAGAAAACCCGCCGCGGCGGGGGCAAAAGAGTACCGCATCGGCACGCGCCACCCCGGGGCGAGAGGGCGCCGTCACCCCTTTGCAACACCTGGCTCACAGCATTCGTGCACACTTCAGCCCGTCCGCGACAGGGGCACAGGCGGGCATCCAACCGGGGACGCATATGGAAAGGTGCAAGGGCCGCCTGGCGGCAATCGCAGTACTCGCGTTCGCTTCATGCCTCGGCGCCGCACAGGCGCAGGTCGTCATCAGCCAGGTCTATGGCGGTGGCGGCGGGGGCACGGCGGTCTACGCCAACGACTATGTCGAGCTGTACAACCGCGGCAGCGCGCCGGCCTCGCTGGCCGGCCTGTCGGTGCAGTACGCCAGCGCCACCGGCACGGGCAACTTCGGCAGTGTGACCGCGCTGCCCTCGGTCACCGTGCAGCCGGGCAAGTACTTCCTGATCCAGATGAGCGGCGGCTCCGCCGGCGCGCCATTGCCGACGCCGGACGCGACCGGCGGCGCGGCGATGTCCGCCAGCGCCGGCAAGATCGTGCTGGTCAACGCCACCACTGCCCTGGCTTGCAACGGTGGCAGTGCGCCGTGCTCCGACGCACAGCGCGCACTGATCCTGGACCTGGTCGGATACGGCGGCGCGAACTTCTTCGAAGGCAGCGCGCCCGCACCGGCGCTGAGCGCCGCTACCGCAGCGCTGCGCCAAGGCAACGGCGCTGTCGACACCAACGACAATGCGGCCGATTTCATCGCCGGCGCACCAACGCCGCGCAACAGCGGCTCCTCGCCGCCCGACCCGGATCCCGCCACGCCGCTGACCATCGCGCAGATCCAGGGAGACGCGCTGCGTTCGCCGCATGAGGGCAAGCGCGTGGTGACCGAAGGCATCGTCACTGCACGCAAGTTCAACAACGGCTTCTTCATCCAGGCGGCCAACGACGACGGCAACGCCGCCACGTCGAACGCGGTGTTCGTGTTCACCAGCAGCGCGCCGCCGGCCAGTGCCGCGGTGGGCAACCTGGTGCGTGTGACCGGCACCGTCGGGGAGTTCGTCCCGGCCTCGAACGTGAACCAGCTGACGATCACCCAGATCACCGGCCCCACCGTCGAGCTTCTGCAGTCCGGGTTGGCGCTGCCTGCCGCGGCCGAACTGACCGCGGACGATCTTTCGCCGGGCGCGAATCCGGGCACGCTGGAGCGCCTGGAAGGCATGCGCGTGAGCGCTGCGGCCGCACGCGTCGTGGCCGCCTCCGAAGGCAGCATCGATGAGGACGACGCGACGTCCACCAGCAATGGCGTGTTCCATGTGGTGCTGCCGCAGGTGCAGCGCCCGTTCCGCGAGCCCGGCATCGGCGTGATGGATGCCGCGCTGGCGACCCTGCCCGCGGGCAAGACTCCGCCGCTGTACGACACCAACCAGGAACGCCTGATGGTGCGCAGCCGCGGTCAGGTGAATGCCACATTGGTGTCGGCCGACGTCGGCGCCGAAGTGGCCGGCCTGCTCGGCATACTCGACTACTTCGCCGGCACCTGGGCGTTGCTGCCGGATGTCGGCACGCCGCCCATCGTCACCGGCGGCCGTCTGCCGGAAGCCGTGAACGATGCGGCCTACGACGCCGTCACCGTCGGCGGCTTCAACCTGCTGCGCTTCTTCGACGAGGTAAACGACAGCAACGGCGCACCGACGATCAAGCCGGAGGCGGTGCAGAAGCGACTGACCAAGACCGCCGCAGCGATCTGCGACTACGTCAAGACGCCCGACATCCTGGGCGTGGTCGAAGTCGAGAACTTGCGCGTGCTGGGCCTGCTGGCTGATCGCATCAACGAAACCTGCCCACGCGCGCCGGGCTACGTGCCGTACCTGGTGCAGGGCAACGACGTGGGCGGCATCAACGTCGGCTTCCTGGTCGCCACGCGCGACAACGGCGCCGGCGCGGCGCGCGTTGAAGTGGTCGACGTGGTGCAGTTCGGCAAGGACGCCACGCTGGCCAATCCCGATGGCAGCACCAGCCTGCTCAACGACCGTCCGCCGCTTCGCCTGCGTGCCCGCGTGCACCAGGACAACGGAGCGGTGTATCCGGTGACGGTGGTCGTCAATCACCTGCGCTCGCTCAACGACATCGACTCGGTCGCGCCGGGCAGCAACGGCTGGACCACGGATGGCGCCCGCGTCCGCGCCAAGCGTGCTGCACAGGCGGCCTATCTGGCGACGCTGATCGAGCAGTGGCAGCAGCAGAATCCGGCCGAGAAAATCGTGCTGGTGGGCGACTTCAACACCTTCGAGTTCAACGATGGCTACGTGGACGTGCTCGGCGTCATCAAGGGCACCGAAGCGCCGGAGAACGAGGTGCTGGCCTACATCGACAGCCCGGTCACCACGCCGCTGATCGACGGCTCGGAACTCATCGCAGATCCCGCGCAGCGCTACTCGTACGTCTACCAGGGCAATGCGCAGACGCTGGACCACGTGCTGGTCAACGAAGCGCTGGTGATGGACGCGGCCGCGGTCACCGTGGAGCACGCACGCATCAACGCCGACTTCGGCGTCGACCACTACGGCGACGCCACGCTGCCGCTGCGCGTGTCCGACCACGATCCGGTGCGGGTGAGCATCACCGTGCCCTCTTTCCGCAGCGCCGACCTGTCGGTGGCCGCAAGCGCATCGCCGCAGGAAGTGCGAGCCGGCCAGACGGCGACCTTCACAGCGCACGTCGCCAACACGGGACCGAATGCCGCGGAGTTCGCCGCGGTGGCGTTCGTGTTCGACGCGCATGTCACTCCGACGACCGTGGCACCCTCCGGCTGGACCTGCGCCGCGCCGGTACAGGACGGCAGCAACACCACCGTGACCTGCACTACCCCGAGCCTGGCATCGCAGGCCGGCGCGGACTTCACCGTGACCACGGCGGCGCCGGCGCTCGCGCATGGCACGCCGCTGCGCATGGCCGTGGCCGCACAGTCGCAGACCCGCGATCCGGCCAACGGCGACAACCAAGCCGCGGCGTCGGTCACCGTGATCGCCAGCGCCGACCTGTCGGTGCAGATCTCCGGCGGTGCACTGCCGGTACGCAAGGGCGCCATCGCGACGTTCCTCGTGCCGGTTCGCAATGCCGGCCCGGACAGCGCTGCGCAGGCCCGCCTGGTGCTGGAAGGCAACGTCGCGGCCAGCGCGGCGGCGGTAGCTGCGCCGCAGGGCTGGGCCTGCCAGCGCGTCGCCACGGACGCCGGCTTCCGCGCCGAGTGCAACCGGAGCGCAGCGATGGCGAAAGGCACGCAGTGATTCGCCTTCGCCATCGTCGTGCCGGACCGTCCACGCCGCGGCACCGAACTGGAGTTCGCCGCTAGCGTCGGCGCGCAGACGCCCGACCCGGACCTGAGCAACAACGTCGACCAGCTGAGCGTTGCGATCCGCAAGCGCTGACCAGGTGACGGCATCGGCAAGGGGCGTGGCTGCGGCCGCGCCCTTTGCTTTTTCGGGCGCGCATTCAGCCTTGCTCCGTACCCATGCGTGCGGACGTCGCATAGCCGCTTTTGCGGAAACTTGCATGCCGCAGCGCGCAACGGCCCTTTACGGGCCCTTGGGTATCATCGCCGTATCAGCGCGTCGGCACGGCATCGTTTTCGCCCGTCGCGGACGCCGCGGAGCCAGGCCCGGATGCACTCCGGCCGAGCCCTCCGAACGGTCCTGCCGGCACTGGATCCGGGACAGCGGCCGATTCGGCTCCCTGCCACTTTCAGCCAGGATCCCCGCGATGACGGTCGCCGCGACCTTCGAAATCGAATACCTGCAATACCTCGGCCCCGACGGCAAGCCCGTCGCCGAGCTCCCCGCCGCGTTCCGCGACCCGAAGGCGCTGCTGCCGCTGTTCAAGCAGATGCTGTTCGTGCGCACGTTCGACAGCAAGGCCATCGCCCTGCAGCGCACCGGCAAGCTGGGCACCTACGCCAGTTGCCTGGGCCACGAGGCCACGCACGTGGGCATCGGTGCATCGATGCAGCCGGACGACGTGTTCGCGCCCAGCTACCGCGAGTACGGCGCGCAGTTCATGCGTGGCGTGAAGCCGCGCGAGGTGCTGCTGTACTGGGGCGGGGACGAGCGCGGCAACGACTTCTCGGGTCCGAAGCAGGACTACGCCTGGTGCGTGCCGATCTCCACGCAGTGTCTGCACGCCGCCGGTGCCGCGCTGAAGTTCAAGCTGATGAAGCAGAAGCAGCTGGCCGTGGCCTGCTGCGGCGATGGTGGTTCCTCCAAGACGGACTTCTACGCCGCGCTCAATTCCGCCGGCGCCTACCAGCTGCCGCTGATCCTGTGCGTGGTGAACAACGGCTGGGCGATCTCGGTGCCGCGCTCGGCGCAGACCGGCGCGCAGACGCTGGCGCAGAAGGGCCTGGCCGGCGGCCTGCACTGCCTGCAGGTGGACGGCAACGACCTGATCGCCGTGCTGGAAGGCATGCGCCGGGCGAGTGAGCGCGCACGCAGCGGCGAAGGCGGCAGCGTGATCGAGTTCATGACCTATCGTCTGCACGACCACACCACCGCCGACGACGCGCGCCGTTATCGCAGCGAGGACGAGGTGAAGTCCGCCTGGACGCGCGAGCCCATCGCGCGCCTGCGCACCTACCTCACCGCACAGGGCGTGTGGAGCGAGGCCGAGGAGAAGGCCTGGGCCGAGGAATGCGGCAAGCAGGTCGACGTGGAAATCAACGCCTACCTCGAGACGCCGGTGCAGCCGGTGGAAGCGATGTTCGATTACCTCTACGCCGATCCGCCGCCGGACCTGCTGGCGCAACGCGCCTTCGCGCTCGCACAGGAGGGCCGCTGATGAACGTCGAAACCACTGCCGTGAAGAGCGGCAAGAAGGCCGACACGGCCACGGCCGCCACGCCCACCGCGATCACGCTGATCGAGGCGATCACGCAGGCGCTGGCCTACGAGATGCGCGCCGACGACAAGGTGCTGGTCCTGGGCGAGGACGTCGGCGTGAACGGCGGCGTGTTCCGCGCCACCGCCGGCCTGCAGCAGCAGTTCGGCCCCGAGCGCGTGCTCGACACGCCGCTGGACGAGACCACCATCGCCGGCCTCACGGTCGGCCTGGCCTCGCAGGGCATGAAGCCCGTCGCCGAATCGCAGTTCGACGGCTTCGTCTATCCGATGGTGGACCACATCATCTGCCACGCCGCGCGCTTCCGTTACCGCACGCGTGGCCGCCTGACCTGCCCGATGGTGCTGCGCGTGCCGTGGGGCGGCGGCATCCGCGCGCCGGAACACCACAGCGAGGCGAACGAAGCCATCTTCACCAACGTGCCCGGCCTGCGCGTGGTCATGCCCTCCTCGCCCGCACGCGCCTACGGCCTGCTGCTCGCCGCGATCCGCGATCCGGATCCGGTGATCTTCATGGAACCCAAGCGCATCTACCGCCAGTACAAGGAAGTAGTGCCCGACGACGGCGAGGCGCTGCCGCTGGACGTGTGCTACGTGCTGCGCGACGGCACCGACGTCACGCTGGTCACGTGGGGCGCGCAGGTCAAGGAATCGCTGGAAGCCGCCGAGAAGCTCGCGGCCGAGGGCATCAGCGCCGAAGTCATCGACGTGGCCACGCTGCGTCCGCTGGACTTCGACACCATCGCCGAATCGGTCAGCCGAACCGGCCGCTGCGTGATCGTGCACGAGGCTCCCAAGACCGCAGGGTTCGGCGCGGAGATCGCCGCGCGCCTGGCCGAGGAATCGATGTTCGACCTGCTGGCGCCGGTGGAGCGCGTGACCGGCTACGACACGCACATCCCGCTGTTCCGCCTGGAAATGAAGTACCTGCCCAGCGTCGAGCGCATCGTCGCAGCGGCGAAGCGCACCCTCGCGGCCAGCTGATCCATGCGACACGCCCGCGTCGTCGTCGCCCATCGCGCGCCGGATCGCAAGCCGATCCGGTTGATGCCGGGTGATGCCGTGACGCTGGGCGACCGCGACGGCGACTGGCCGGAGTTCGTCTGGACGACTATCGCCGAGGGCCACGAGGGCTGGGTGCCTGTGAAGCTGTTCGACAGCGAGCACGGCCCGGCCCGCGCCCTGGCCGAATACGACACGCGCGAGCTGGACGCGCAAGCCGACGAGATCCTCGTCCTGCATTACGAACTGGCGCGGTGGTGGTGGGCGGAGAATGCGCTGGGCCACCAGGGCTGGATTCCCGCGCGATCGCTGGAACTGCTGGACGACCAGGAAGGCGAGGACGCATGAGCGAGGCACGCAACGCAGATGGCGCGGTCAACCTGGCCGACAAGCTGGCGACGTTTTCCGAACGCTGGTCGCCGCGCGTGGTCGCACAGATGAACGACGTGCAGTTCAAGCTGGTGAAGATGCAGGGCGATTTCGTCTGGCATTCGCACGAGGAGACCGACGAGGTGTTCCTGGTGGTGAAGGGCGAGATGGAGATCGGCCTGCGCGACCGCGACGTGGTGCTGCGCGAGGGCGAGATGTTCGTGATCCCGCGTGGCGTGGAGCACATCACCCGCGCCCGCGAGGAATGCCACGCCCTCATCGTGGAGCCCGCAGGCGTGGTCAACACCGGCGATGCCGGCGGCGACCTCACCGCACGAAACGACGTGTGGGCCTGATTACCGGTCGGACGCGCCCGCCGCGTTCGTCCACACAGCAATACGCATTTCAACGAGACGACACCGTATGACCAACAAGAAGACCTTCCTGCTTCCCGACCTCGGCGAGGGCCTGCCCGACGCGACCATCGTCGAGTGGTTCGTGAAGGAGGGCGACACCATCCGCCTGGACGAGAACCTGGTGTCGATGGAAACCGCCAAGGCGGTGGTCGAGGTGCCGTCGCCGGTGTCGGGCAAGGTGCTGAAGCTGGCCGGCGGCCCGGGCGACGTCATCGTCACCGGCAAGATGCTGGCCGAATTCGAGATCGACCCGTCGTTGCCGCAGCGCGCCGAAGGCCAGGACACCGGCCATCACCACGGCGCAGGCAGCCATGCCCCGGATGACGGCGACAAGGTCATCGCCTCGGACGAAGGCGGCACCATCAGCGATGCGGGCGAACCCGCACCGCAGGGCGAACCGCGCGCGGACTCCGGCACGGTGGTCGGCGCGATGCAGAGCTCCGACGCGGTGCGCAGCGAACAGGCCGTCGCCGTGGGCGGCGTCAAGGCGATGCCGGCCGTACGCGCGATGGCACGCAAGCTCGGCGTCGACATCGCGCGCGTCCGTCGGGCGTCTGAAAGCCGCCGTCCGTGTACAGGCGGCGCGTCGCGGCCGGATCGCTGGCGCCCGCCGGGAACGGCCACTGCACGCCGCCGTGCGCCTCGATCGCCTCGTAGGACAGGCCGGAGTAGACGCAGAGCCGCCCC
>NZ_DASRTS010000040.1:0-31042 GCF_035655815.1 Lysobacter sp. | reverse complement strand
GCGATCGTTCCGGCGAACGTCAACCACCCCGAGCTCGAGCCGATGGTCATCGGTCGCGCCTTCAAGGTGAAGGTCAACGCGAACATCGGAAACTCGGCCGTCTCGTCGTCGATCGACGAGGAGGTGGAGAAGCTGCGGTGGGCGACGCTCTGGGGCGCCGACACGGTGATGGACCTCTCCACCGGCAAGAACATCCACGAGACCCGCGAGTGGATCCTTCGCAACAGCCCGGTGCCCATCGGCACCGTGCCGATCTACCAGGCGCTCGAGAAAGTCGGCGGGAAGGCCGAAGACCTCACCTGGGATCTCTACCGCGACACGCTCATCGAGCAGGCCGAGCAGGGCGTGGACTACTTCACGATCCACGCCGGCGTGCTGCTGCGCTACGTGCCGCTGACGGCGGGACGCGTGACCGGCATCGTCTCGCGCGGTGGATCGATCCTGGCCAAGTGGTGCCTGGCGCACCACAAGGAGAACTTCCTCTACACGCACTTCGAGGACATCTGCGAAATCATGAAGGCCTACGACGTGGCCTTCTCGCTGGGCGACGGTCTGCGTCCCGGCTCCATCGCCGATGCCAACGATGCGGCGCAGTTCGGCGAGCTGGAGACCTTGGGTGAGCTGACGAAGATCGCCTGGAAGCACGACGTGCAGACCATGATCGAAGGCCCCGGTCACGTGCCGATGCAGTTGATCAAGGAAAACATGGACAAGCAGCTGCGCGAATGCGGCGAAGCGCCGTTCTACACGCTCGGCCCGCTGACCACCGACATCGCGCCGGGCTACGACCACATCACCAGCGCCATCGGTGCGGCGATGATCGGCTGGTTCGGCACGGCGATGCTCTGCTACGTCACGCCGAAGGAGCACCTGGGCCTGCCGAACAAGCACGACGTACGCGAGGGCCTGATGGCCTACAAAATTGCCGCGCACGCGGCTGACCTGGCCAAGGGTCACCCGGGCGCGCAGGCACGCGACAATGCGATGAGCAAGGCGCGCTTCGAGTTCCGCTGGGAGGACCAGTTCAACCTCGGGTTGGATCCGGAGCGCGCCCGCGAGTACCACGACGAGACCCTGCCCAAGGATGCGCACAAGGTCGCGCATTTCTGCTCGATGTGCGGACCACACTTCTGCTCGATGAAGATCACCCAGGACGTGCGCGATTACGCAAAGGAACACGGCGTGGACGAGCAGGCCGCGCTGGCCGAAGGCATGGCCGAGAAGTCGGCGCAGTTCCGCGAGCAGGGCGCGCAGGTGTATCGCAAAACCTGAGTTACGTGCCGGCCGTCCCCGTTGCGTCAACGCCGCGGGGGCGGCAAGCTCCGACAGCCGCAAGGCAACGGAGCGCGAAGATGGGCGATGGCGGCAGGCAGGTGGTCAAGGCAGGGATCAGCTTCGGCAGCGCACTGGCGATCGTGATCTCGTGGACGGCCAACAAGTCGCTGTTCTGGGCGATCGTGCACGGGCTGCTGTCGTGGCTCTACGTCATCTACTACGCCGTGCGTTACCACTTCTAGCGCGCCCGTCATCATCAGGAATGCACCATGGCCGTGAGCCGTCTGTTCTGGTTGCGCTGGCAGGTACTGGCGCGCCGCCACCCTTCGGCCTTCCTGCTGGCCGTGCAGTTGCTGAGCCTGGTGGTCTATCCGCTGCTCGATCCGCTTGGCGGCGGGCGCGTGGTGTTCGGGGCCTTCGGCGTGCTGGCGCTCGCACTGGTGGTCTGGGTGGTCAACCGCAGCCCGGCGAATACCTGGATGGCGTGGGTGCTGGCCGTGCCGGCGTTCGTGCTGTCGGTGCTTTCGGTCGTCCTGAAGAGCGATGCGCTGCTGGTCGCATCTTCGGCGCTGGAAGCGGTGCTTTACTTCTACGGTGCCGCCAGCCTCATCGCCTACATGATGAGCGACCACCGCGTGACCGCGGACGAGCTTTATGCGGCCGGTGCGACGTTCACCCTGCTGGCGTGGGGCTTCGCCTACGCGTTCCTGGTGTGCCAGGCGTTGTATCCGGGCAGCTTCACCGGTGCGGTGGAGCCGGAGCGCCCGCGTTCGTGGATCGAACTGCTGTTCCTGAGCTTCACCAATCTTTCGGCCGTGGGCCTGGGCGACGTGATCCCGCTGGGGCTGGGGGCGCGCGTGCTGGTGATGCTGGAGCAGTTCGCCGGCGTGGGTTACGTCGCGGTGGTGGTGTCGCGGCTGATCGGCCTGACGATCCTTCGCGCCAAGGGTTGAGCGGCCCCTGCGCCCGCTTTGTTGCAAAAAAAATCGCGCCGGGGCGCGAATGTTGGAACAGTACGTTCTGTAGTACGTCGGCGAGAGAGGGCCTGAAGCCACCCCGTGTGTAAACGGGAGTTAGCCGACGGACGTTAGAATGTTGGCGCGAGCCTTGCTTTCCCCGTCGCGCCGGGCCTATGTGCTGAGTTGGTCTGATCGTCCGGCGTAGCCAGTTCGGCACATGACGGCTGTTCAGCTAGCCGCTCACCATTCCTGATTGATGCCCAGACCCCTCGACCCCAGCCAAGCGCCCCTGCCGTCCGAGCGACTGCGCGTGGGCGACTGCATTGTCGACGTGCCCCTGCGCGAAATCCGCGCACCGGGCAAGCGTCGGCCGCTGCGCATCACCCCCAAATCCATGGGCGTGCTGCTGGTGCTGGTGGAGCAGGCCGGACGCGTGGTCAGCCGCGACACGCTGATGACCGAGGTCTGGCCGGACACGTTGCCGACCAACGACGTCGTCACGCAGGCCATCACGCAACTGCGCAAGGCCTTCGACGACGAGCGCGGCAACCCTCGTTACATCGAGACGATCGCCAAGAACGGCTACCGCCTGCTCGCGCCGATCCAGTGGATCTACACCGAGTCGCCCGATGGCGCGGCCGTGCCGACGCCGGCGCCGGACGACGAGCGCTGGGCGGATCCGACGCGCACGACCGCCAAGTACCCGGCCATCGCGGGCGCGGATCCAAGCGAGCCCCTAGCGCCGGTGCCGTTCCCGGTGAGTCCGCTGCCGCGCGGGACGTGGACGTCGATCCTGACCGTGTTGTGCGTCGTCGCC
Organism: Lysobacter sp.; assembly: GCF_035655815.1. Taxonomy (NCBI): domain Bacteria; kingdom Pseudomonadati; phylum Pseudomonadota; class Gammaproteobacteria; order Lysobacterales; family Lysobacteraceae; genus Lysobacter; species Lysobacter sp. The sequence goes on along the minus strand of NZ_DASRTS010000040.1, from coordinate 27,991 downwards.
CTGCTGGTGGCGGCGCTGGTCGCCTGGGCGCTGCTGCGGACGCCGCCGATCGATGCCGCTGCCGGCCCGGCGGTCACGTCCGGGATGCAGGGACTGCGCAGCGAGCGGCCTTACCGGCTGATCACCTCGATGCCGGGCTTCGAACTGTCGCCGACGCTCTCGCCGGACGCGGGCATGGTGGCGTACGTGGCCATTCCCGATGGCGAGCGCGGCACCTCGATCCTGGTGCAGACCACCGAGCAGACCCAGCCGCGGCTGCTGACGCGTCCGCCGGAAGGTTCGGACGACAGTGCGCCGGTGTGGTCGCCGGACGGCCGGTGGATCGCCTTCATGCGTACCAGCCCGACAACGTGCAGCATCCGCGTGGTCACGCCGAATGCCCGTTCCGAGCACGAGGTCGGCACCTGCGACCGCCGCAATCCACCGACCTTCGACTGGACCCCTGACAGCAACGGGCTGATCTTCGGCGGCATGGGCGGCGAGCACGGCAGCCTGGGCCTGCGTGTGCTGGACCTGGACAGCGGTGCATGGCGGGCGATCGACTACCCGCACAAGCCGGACGACCTGGACACGTCGCCGCGCTATTCGCCCGACGGTCGCTGGATCGTGTTCGTCCGCAACCCGCCGCTGGGCGACTTCTGGCGCATCCCGGCGCAGGGCGGCAATGCCGAGCGCCTGAGCCACCTGCGCGCCGACCTGCGCGGCTGGGACTGGTCGCCCAGCGGGCGCGGGCTGTTGTTCAGTGCCACGGTCGACGGCGAGTACCGCGTGTTCCGGCTGGATACCAGCACGGGCGAGGCGCGGCCCGTCGGGCTGGAGGACGCGCAGTCGCCAGTCGCCGCCCGGGCCCGGCGCGCCATCGCCTTCGTCCAGCGTCGGCCGTACTTCGGGCTGTACCGGGTGGACCTGACTGCGGGCGACAACGGCAACGTGCACGTGGTGGAGCCGCTGTTCCCGTCGTCCTCGCGCGATCTGCTGCCGGCCATCGCTCCGGACGGCCGCCAGCTCGCTTTTGTCTCAGATCGCTCGGGGGCGAACGCGCTTTGGGCGGGCGATGTCGAACAACCGGACACGCTGCGGATGATGGGCGGCATACGGCCCGGCTCGCGCTATCCACCGTCCTGGTCGGCCGACTCGCGCCGCCTCCTGGTCACGGGAACCGACGAGAATGGCCGCGTGGTACTGCAGGAAGCCTTGCCTGCCAGCGGACAGGTGGTGACCTTGCGCGTGCCGGACCCGGACCCGCTGCTGGCGCGCTATACCCCCGATCCCAACCGGCTCCTGGTGCTTTCCGCGACGGGCGAGGGGCACCCGCAGCTCCGCCTGTACGACCGTAGCGTCGCCCCGTGGCGTTCGCTGGCGCGGATCGATGGGGTCTCGTTCTTCCAGGTCGATGCCCCGCGTAACCGGGTGGTGTTCACCCGCCTGACCGAGAGCGGCCTCTGGGAGGCCGGGTTGGACCTGTCCGCGGCGAGCATCCGGCGGATCGACGACGCCGAGCCCACGGCCGAGCGCTACCGCCTCTGGTTCGTCGCGCCCAATGGCGAGATCCGCTACATGGAGCAGTTGCAGGACTGCGCCGCGAACTTGCGCCAGCTTGGCGCCGGCGGGGGCCCGGGCCGCTGCCTGGACCAGACACGCAGGTCCGCCATCAACGGATTCAGCCTCGGCGGTCAGCGCGGCGAGGCCGCTTACATGGCGCTTGTCGAGTGGGACGGGGCCGATATCGGTTACATGGAGCTTCCGAAAGAAACCGCGCCGCCGATGCCGGGTTGGGTCAACTGATTGATCCGGAAAAGAAAAGTTCTATCGGAACTCTTTCGGTAAAGCCATCGTTGCGAATTCGTATAAGTCTCCGCCAACTTTCCTGATCGCGACCCCGCCTTTCAGGCAAATCCATTGGCCATTCTCGGCACATGAGGTGGACCAATGGAGCAAGTGCAATGGGCGGACCGCGGGCAGCTACTGCAGCTCGATACGCCGGACGGCGCGGTTCAGGGCGGATGCGTCGGGGTTTCGCGCCTCGGCAGCGTCCAGGTCACCGGCGGGTTCACCATCTGGGTGCAGCTGCATGGCAGCTCCTGGATCGAGGCGAAGGAGGGCAAGTTCCGACTCCGCAGCGGTGACTGGATCGCCTTCGAAAAGGATTCCAAGCCGACTGTCCAGGCGGACCGGTTCGGTGTCTGCATGGGGCTCACGCTCTCCAGCGACGCCCTGCGCGAGATGACCCGCTTCGCCGACCGTGGCCTTTATGCCGGCCGCGGCCGCATGTCCCGCCACGATGCCCGCATCAGCCTGCGCCTGTGGCGCGAGGCCGTGACCCGCCTGTCGGAGTCGCCCAGCACGTTCGATCTGGCTTCGATGCGCCCGGTCCTGCTGCACCTTGCCGGCACCCAGCGCGACCTCGCCGCACGCATCCCGCGCTGCCCGGGCCGCTCGCGCAGCCGCAAGCGCCAGGTCTTCGGTCGCCTGCAGCGCGCCCGCCTGTACCTGGAGGGCAACTGCGACCGTGTGGTCCGCATCAGCGAACTGGCCGAACTGACCAGCTTCTCCAGCTGGTACTTCTCCAAGACCTTCCACAGTCTTTATGAGGAGAGCCCGCAGGCGGCCTCGGCCCGCATGCGCCTGGAGCACGCCGCGGACCTGCTGACCAGCACCTCGATGATGATCGGCGAGGTCGCCGCCGCCAGTGGCTTCGACAACTGCTGCAGCTTCGCGCGTGCTTTCCGTGCCCGCTACGGCGTGTCGGCCACGCGCTACCGCAGCGCGGCCCTGTCCGAGAAGCCAGATTCGGCAAAGTCGGCGGTCGCCAAGCGCGCAGAGCGCACCGGCACCTGAGCACGGATTCCGCGCCGACGACACGGTTGCAGGCAATGGGGCGGTCGATGCGTGCATCGGCCGCCTTTTTATTTGCGCGCGAAGGCCGCGAAAGCGTGACGTCCTGCCCGAAAATCGCGCACGGGCAGATGGCTCGACTTCGCAACGGCGGGAATCCGCGTGAATGCCCTGTCCTCGCGGACACATTTTGCAAAGTCTCTCAGCGGCACCCGCAAAGCGGTGGAGCGAACCGGATCGTAAGTTTGATGAGCGTTTAACACGCCCATAACAGATATCTGGAGAGAGATAGATGAACCATCGCAATTTGCGCACCGCGATGCGCGTCGGCATGCTGCCGGCCGGTATCGCGATCGCGCTGGCGCCGGCGTTTGCCGTTGCTCAGGAAGGTGGCGAGCAGTCGGCCCCGACCACGCTCGATCGCATTGAGGTCACCGGTTCGCGTATTCGCCAGGCCAGCATCGAGACTGCCAACCCGGTCATCATGATGACCCGCGAGCAGATCCAGAAGCAGGGCTTCACCAGCGTCGGCGACATCCTGCAGAACATCACCACCACCGGTTCGCCGGCCATCAGCCGTGCCAACGCGCTGTCCTCCGGTGAAGAAGTGGGCGGCCAGTACGTCGACCTGCGTAACCTCGGCCCGCAGCGCACGCTCGTGCTGCTGGACGGCAAGCGCCTGGGCATCAGCTCGAACGGCTACTCCGACCTGGCCTCGATCCCGACCGCCGTGGTCGAGCGCATCGAAGTGCTGACCGACGGCGCTTCGGCGATCTACGGTTCGGATGCCATCGCGGGCGTGGTCAACATCATCACCCGCAAGAACTTCGACGGTCTGGAAGCCAGCGGCTACGTCGGCCAGTACGGCGAAGGCGACGGCGAAGTGCAGCAGTACAGCTTCCTGCTCGGCAGCACGGGCGAGCGCAGTTCGATCACCTTGGGCGTCGAGTACTCGAAGGAAGAGCCGGTCTACGCGCGTGACCGCGACTTCTCGCGTTATCCGTCCGGCACGGCCCACCCGTTCCCGGAAATGGGCGTGGACGATGAGGGCAATCCGATCCTCATCGCCAATGGCTGGAGCGGCAACACCGACAAGGGTCGCGTGATCTTCTTCGATCCGGCCACTGGTCGCTGGACCGACAACCGTACCCTGAACCCCGGCGCCGACCCGAGCGATCCCAACAACTACCACGCGTTCAACGAAGGCGAGAATTTCGACCTCGCCAACCCGAACCAGCAGATGTTCCTGCGCACGGGCATCGAGCGTCGTTCGGTGTACGCCAACGGCAGCTTCGACTTCACCGATAACATCCGCCTGAACACCGACGCGCTGTACACGCATCGTGAGACGCTGCAGCAGATCGCGGGCTATCCGTTTAGCTCGGACAGCAACAATGACGGCATCCGCAACATCTGGACGGCCGACAATGTGTACAACCCGTTCGGCGAAGATGCCCGCATCAACCGCCGTACCTCGGAAGTGCCGCGTCAAACCAACAACGAGCTGACCACGTACCGCTTCGGCGCCACGCTGGAAGGTGCGTTCGACATCGGCGACAAGCCGTGGAATTGGGACGCCGGCTACGTCTTCAACCAGAACAAGGGTGTGCAGACGGGCACCGGCAACCTGTTCATTCCGAACGCGCGCAACGCGCTGGGCCCGAGCTTCATGCAGGACGGTGTGGCTTACTGCGGTACCCCGGGTAACGTCATCGATGGCTGCATTCCGTGGAACCCGGCCCTGCCCTACGGCCAGGTCGGCCCCGGCGGTCTGACGGGCAACCAGGCGCTGCAGGACTACCTGTTCCTGCCGACGCATGACACGTCGGAAACCACCACGCACATCTACAGCCTGAACCTCAGCGGCACCGTGGCCAGCCTGCCGGCCGGCGACCTGAACATGGCCGTGGGTTACGAGCACCGCAAGGAAGATGCGCGCTTCGAGCCAGACGCCCTCAAGCAGTCGGGCCTGAGCACCGACCTGGCCGGTGGCGTCACCGCCGGTGGCTACTCGCTGGACGAGGTCTACCTCGAGTTCAACGTGCCGATCCTGGCCGACATGGCGTTCGCCAAGGAACTGTCGATCGACATCGCCGGCCGTTACTCGGACTACGACACCTTCGGTGACACCGTCAACGGCAAGTTCGGCCTGAAGTGGCGTCCGATCGAGGACCTGCTGGTCCGCGGTACCTACGCGACGGGCTTCCGCGCCCCGACTCTGGGTGACATGTACGGCGGCAGCGGCCAGTCGTTCGCGTTCTACACGGATCCGTGCGACACCAGCTTCGGCGCCGCTGCCGGCAATCCGACCGTGGCCGCTCGCTGCCAGGCTGCGGGCGTCCCGGCGGACTTCCGCCAGATCGCGTCGGGTGGTGTCGTGGCCGCGGGTCCGAACCAGCAGGCCGACTGGCCGTTCCTGGTCACCTCGAACGAGAACCTGAAGCCGGAAACCTCGAAGTCGAGCACCTTCGGTTTCGTGTACAGCCCGGGCTTCGTGGAAGGCCTCGACGTCAGCCTCGACTGGTGGAAGATCAAGATCGAGGACGTCATCGCCGCCGAGACGATGACCGCGATCCTGAACCGTTGCTACGTGCTGGGCATCACCTCGTCCTGCTCGGGTTTCACCCGTGACCTGGTGGGCAACATCGGCACCGCGCCGGGCGAGATCTACGATGCCACGGTGACCTTGGTGAACGGTGGTTACCAGGAGACGGCCGGTTACGACTTCAACGTCCGCTACCGCCTGCCGGAAACCTCCATCGGCCAGTTCACGGTCGACTGGAAGACCTCCTACATCGACTACTGGGAATACAAGCGCGACAACGAGGCCGTCACCCCGGTCGAGCAGAAGAATAGCTGGTCGGTGGACGGCAATGCCTACTTCCGTACCCGTTCGAACCTGAGCGTGGACTGGAGCCTGGGCGACTTCGGTGCGACCTGGAGCACGCGTTACTACTCCGGTCTGAAGGAAGCCTGCGCCTACGCCGGCGAGTGCAGCGATCCTGACTTCACCTCGCCGTACACGCTGCAGCAGCCGACCAACGAGACGGGTGCTAACACCTTCCACGACGTGCAGTTCCGCTACAACACGCCGTGGAATGCCACCGTCGCCGCAGGTGCCAACAACGTGTTCGATCACCAGGGCACGTACCTGTATACCAGCCCGAACTCGGACTTCGGCATGTACGGTGGCTTCGACATCGGTCGCTTCTACTACCTGAAGTACACGCAGCGCTTCTGATAGGCTGCAACGCAACACGCAACACGCAACACGCAACACGCAACACGACTACGGCCCCGCAAGGGGCCGTAGTTTTTTGTACGGCCGAACCTTTCGCGTAGCGAATTCCGGGTACAAAAAAAGCCGCCAGAGTGGCGGCTTCTTTCGTCATCAGGACGAGGGCCTGATCAGAACTTCGGCTTGTCCTCTTCCGAGGTCGCGTTGTAGCGGGCGATCGCGTCGGTGAGGATCTTCTTGGCTTCGGCGGCGTTGCCCCAACCTTCGATCTTCACCCACTTGCCCTTCTCGAGATCCTTGTAGTGCTCGAAGAAGTGGCCGATGCGGTCGAGCCAGTGCTGCGAAACCTGCTCGATGTCGGTGATGTGCGCGTAGCCGCCGAAGATCTTCGGCACCGGCACGGCGATCAGCTTCTCGTCGCTGCCGGCCTCGTCGCTCATCTTCAGCACGCCGACCGGGACCGCACGGATCACCGAACCGGGCACCAGCGGCAGCGGCAGGATCACCAGCACGTCGGCCGGGTCGCCGTCGCCGCACAGCGTGTGCGGGACGTAGCCGTAGTTGCAGGGGTAGCGCATCGGCGTGGACAGGATGCGGTCGACGAAGATCGCGCCCGAAGCCTTGTCGACCTCGTACTTGACCGGCTCGGCGTCTTTCGGGATTTCGATGATGACGTTGATCTCATCCGGCGGGTTCTTGCCGGTGGGGACGAGGTCCAGACCCATGCGGTGCTCCAACTGCTCGGGGCCGCGCCGGAGGGCGGCCGTGGTTTCGGGGATAGCGGGTCGGGCATTTTACGCGGCCGGGTGCTGCGGCGCAGCAGCCCCGTGGCCGCAAGCCGGTCTTGCCCTCCACAGGCGCAGACGAGTGACTTCCAGGCATGGGTTCGGCACCGGCGTGGCCGTACGCTGCACCGATTCGACCGCACGGAGATCCCGCGATGAAGACATGGATGGCAGTGGTGCTGGCCGCACTGATGGCCACGGCGAAGGCCCAGCCCCCGCCAGGGAACCTGGACGTGCGCTGGGACGAGGGCGCGGCCGACTGCGCGACGGGGCAGTGGACGCCCCTGCAGGTCCACGCCTTCGACCAGCGAACCTTCATCCTGAGGCAGAGCCCCTGCGCCAGCTTCGAGGCGAACTTCCTCTACCTGCTGGTCGGCAACGAGCGCGCGCTGCTGGTCGACACGGGCGCCATCGCCGATGCCAAGCGCATGCCGCTCGCGCAGCGCGTGCTGGAGCTGCTGCCGACCCGCAACGGAGCAAGGCTGCCACTGGTGGTCGCGCACACGCACAGCCACAGCGACCATCGCGAGGGCGACGCGCAGTTCGCGTCGCTGCCGGAGGTGCGGATCGTGCCCGCGGACCTCGATGGCGTCCGTCGCTTCTACGGCCTGGATCGCTGGCCGGACGGCGTTGCGCAGCTCGATCTGGGCGGTCGCGTGGTGCATGTGCTGCCGGCACCGGGTCACAACCCCAACCACGTCGTATTCCACGATGACTCGACCGGGCTGCTGCTGACCGGCGATTTCCTGCTGCCGGGGCGGCTCACGGTCGACGATGCGGATGCCTTCAAGGCCAGCGCCTCGCGCATCGCGGCTTTCGTGAATGATCGCCCGGTATCGCACGTGCTGGGTGGGCATGTGGAACACGACCGCGAAGGTCATCTGTACCCGCACGGTGCCACGCACCATCCGGACGAACGTCCACTGCCGTTGACGAAGGCGGAGGTGCTCGCGCTGCCGCAGGCGCTGGACGACTTCAATGGCTTCTACGCGAGCCACCCCTCGTTCGTGCTGACCAATCCGCTGCGCAATGTCGCGGCGGTGGCGATTGGCGTGCTGGTGCTGCTGGCGCTGGCGATCTGGCTGCTGGTGCGCTGGATGCGCCGCCTTCGCCGCGCACGCACCGCGAAGGCGGGCTGAGGCATCGCGGAAAGAAAAACGGCGACCCGCAGGCCGCCGCTTCTCTCGACTGATCCTTGTGCCTACAGCAGCGGCACCATCAGCAGCGCCACGATGTTGATGATCTTGATCAGCGGGTTGATGGCCGGGCCCGCGGTGTCCTTGTAGGGGTCGCCCACGGTGTCGCCGGTGACGGCGGCCTTGTGCGCATCGGATCCCTTGCCGCCGAAGTTGCCGTCCTCGATGTACTTCTTGGCGTTGTCCCATGCGCCGCCGCCGGTGGTCATCGAGATGGCGACGAACAGGCCGGTGACGATGGTGCCGATCAGCAGGCCGCCCAGCGCCTTCGGCCCCAGCAGCAGGCCGACGATGATCGGCACGATCACCGGCAGCAGCGACGGCACGATCATTTCCTTGATCGCCGACCGAGTCAGCATGTCCACTGCCTTGTCGTACTCGGGCTTGGCGGTGCCTTCCATGATGCCGCTGATCTGGCGGAACTGGCGGCGTACTTCTTCCACCACGGCACCTGCCGCACGACCCACGGCTTCCATCGCCATGGCGCCGAACAGGTACGGGATGAGGCCGCCGATCAGTAGGCCGATGATCACCGTGTGGTCGGACAGGTCGAACGTGAAAGTCTCGCCCGGGTTGGCCGCCTGCAGGTTGTGCGTGTAGTCGGCAAACAGCACCAGCGCGGCCAGCGCGGCCGAACCGATCGCATACCCCTTGGTCACCGCCTTGGTGGTGTTGCCCACCGCGTCCAGCGGATCGGTGACGTTGCGCACTTCCGGCGGGAGTTCGCTCATCTCGGCGATGCCGCCGGCGTTGTCGGTGATCGGGCCGTATGCATCGAGCGCGACGATCATGCCCGCCATCGACAGCATCGCGGTGGCCGCGATAGCGATGCCATACAGGCCGCCCAGGTAGAACGCGAACCAGATCGCCAGGCACACCGCGATCACCGGCAGCGCGGTGGACTTCATCGATACGCCCAGGCCCGCGATGATGTTGGTGCCGTGACCGGTGGTCGATGCGGCGGCGACGTGGCGCACCGGCTTGAACTGCGTGCCGGTGTAGTACTCGGTGATCCACACGATCGCGCCCGTCAGCACCAGGCCAATGATCGCGCAGCCGTAGAGGTTCATCGCGCCGTGCGCGTTGTCGGCCATCAGCGAAGTGGTGATGGGGTAGAACGCGATCGCGGCGAGCACCGCGGACACGATCACGCCCTTGTACAGCGCGCCCATGATCGAGCCGCCAGCCTTCACCTTCACGAAGAACGCGCCGATGATCGACGCGATGATCGACACGCCGCCGAGCACCAGCGGATACAGCACCGCATTGCGTCCGGCCTCGGCGATCATCAGGCCGCCCAGCAGCATCGTCGCGATCACGGTGACGGCGTAGGTCTCGAACAGGTCCGCCGCCATGCCCGCGCAGTCGCCGACGTTGTCGCCGACGTTGTCCGCGATGACGGCAGGGTTGCGCGGATCGTCCTCGGGAATACCGGCCTCGACCTTGCCAACCAGGTCGGCACCCACGTCGGCGCCCTTGGTGAAGATGCCGCCGCCCAGTCGCGCGAAGATCGAGATCAGCGATGAACCGAACGCCAGGCCCACCAGCGCATGCAGCGCATGTTCACCAGTGTGGCCGAGCCGCTGCAGGATCCAGTAGTAGCCGGCCACGCCCAGCAGGCCCAGGCCGACCACGAGCATGCCGGTGATCGCGCCGCCGCGGAATGCGACGTCCATCGCCGGGCTCATGCCCTTGCGTGCGGCTTCGGCGGTGCGGACGTTCGCGCGCACCGACACGTTCATGCCGATGTAACCCGCCGCACCGGACAGCACCGCGCCGATCAGGAAGCCGATCGCCGTGGGCCAGGTGAGGAAGAGGCCGATGAGCACGAACAGCACCACGCCGGCAATGGCGATGGTGGTGTATTGCCGGTTGAGGTAGGCGCGTGCGCCTTCCTGGATCGCGCCGGCGATCTGCTGCATGCGTTCGTTGCCGGCGGGTTGCGCGTTGATCCATCGCGCGGAGACGATCCCGTAGAGGATCGCGATGACGGCGCACACCAGCGCCAAGGCCAAACCGTACTGCTCCAGCATGAACCCCTCCCCGTAGAAGTGGATACATCGGAATTTCGAGTTACGTACCTTTCGAGTTGTAGCTGCGCGGGTCGTGGGTCACCGCCGCAACGGGCCGACTATCGCATAGCCCCCGGCGGCACGCACGCTGTGAACGCAGCATTCAGCGCGGCCGTGCCAGCCTGCGATGCCGGTCACGGACAGAGGAAATGTCGCATGCGCCTGTTGCCCGTCCTTCTCGCCGCCGTCACTTTCGCCACGTTCGCAGCGCACGTGTCGGCGGCCGACCCGAAGCCCGAAATCGCGCGCGATATGGCGCAACCGCAGGCGCAGAACGCGGTGCACACCCTCCGCCAGATTCCCGAAGCCTGCGCGCGCCTAGAAGGCATGTTCACAGGGCAGGCGGGCGAGCCCTACGTATTCACGGTGGTGCGCACCAGCCCGCAATGCCAGCCACGGGCGCGCTTCGTCGATGCTGCCAAGGCCAAGCCATCGGCCTCCGCTGGGTGGATCCTCAACGACGTGATCCGCGTTCCCAACGCGTCGTGTCCGTCGCAGCAGGCGGTCGTGCAGGTCTGGCGCAAGCCGGGCCAGGCGGCGCCACCCAAGACGGACGCGCAGGGCCGCTCGCGCATCTACCTGGAGGAACAGCGGCAGGCCGCGAAGAGCGGCAACCTGGCCGCCGTGCCCCAGTTCGCCGCGCAAATGGCGGTCGAAGGCCAGAACTGCCGTTGAGTCGTTCCGGCCGGGCGCGAGGCCTCGGCCGGAACAAAAACCTCACAGCGGCAGAATCTGGATCCGCAGCTGACCTGCATCGGACAGCTGACGCACGCTTTTGCCTTCGGTGCCGTAGTTGTAGACCGCGCCGTAGGCCAGATACACCGTGTTGGTGATGCCGGAGATCGTTTCGTCCTGCTTGCCGACCCAGTCGGGGTCGGGCGTGAGCACGAGATAGCGCACGCCGTCGTCGGACGGATTGAGGAACATGTCGAGCGTGAACGATCTGCCGCGTCGGGCGAACTCGTGGAAGCCATGGCGGCGAACGACCCGGTGCTGCTCGTCGAGGAGCGCCATGCCGGCCGCGAGGGTGGCCGCATCGTTGGCGATGATCTCCAGCCGCACCATGGAAGGCAGCGGAACATCCTGCAGCTTCCACATGATGGTCGCGACACGTCCCTTCTCGTTCTCCACGCATTGGCCCAGGGCAGCGAAGTCGGTCAAGGGCGCCGCCTTGACCTTCTTGCCCTCCGGGGCAATCGACGCGGTAAGCGGCGTCGGCTGCAGTGCGGCCAGAGACGGCGCGCACTGTCCTTGCAGGTTCACGCGATTGGGCGCTTTCGGCACCGAGGCGCAGGCCACCAGCAGCAGCGGCAGCAGCGCCACCGCGATCCTGTGCATGGCGGTGCTCACAGCTGCGCCGCGATCTTTTCGGCGATCGCCTGCACGGCGAGCTTCAGTCCGTCCGCCTTCGCCACGCCGGCCTTCTCGAGGTCTGTGGAGTCGGGATAGACGTAGCGCTGGTCCGGGTCGATCACCACGGCATCGGGCGTGTTGAACACGTTGTTGTAGACGAACGTGTCCTGGAACAGCTTGGTCTTGCCATCGGCGGTCATGAGGCGCGCCGTCATGGTGACGGTGGGCCTGTACGGCTGCGCGTCCCCAGCGCCGGCCGAAGCGTAGCCGACGAAACCGAAGTTGATGTCGAGTTGCGCGTCGCCTTCATGGACGGCCACCAGTGCCTTGCGCTGGCCCCACATGTCGCGCTTGGTCTTCTTGCCTTCCGGTTCTTCCAGGGCGTCGGGCCAGATCACCTGGTAGCCGCGTTGCTGCAGCAGCGCGTCGAAGGCCTCGCGGAAGGCCACGACTTCATCGAATTGCGCCTGCTTGAGGTGTTCGCGCAGCTGTGCCCGCTTGGGTGCCATGTTGGCTTCGGCGACCAGCGCGCCGATCAGGCCGAACTGGTAACCCGGGTTGTTCATGATCATCACCGTCGGCTCGCTGGGCCGCATCTGCAGCACGGTGATCGACTTCAACTGCGGCGCGGCGGCGCGATTGAGCGCCTGGCGCTGCGGCTTGGAAACGCAACCGGTCAGTGCCGTGAGTACGACGACAGCAGCCAGCAAAGCCTTGAGCTTGCGAGGCATATCTTCCCCCTGATTGTGTGTGCCGATGACGGCAGGAATGCCCGGGCTGCACCGTTCGGTGTCCCCCAGCCTTGGGCATGCCAATGGTTGCCGATCCGGACAGGCTCGGCAATGTTGTCCGATCAGCCTGCCGCGTGATGACTGCGCATGTCAGTCGAACGACGGCGTCGACGTCATTCCTGCGATTGGGCCAGCTTCTTCGCCACCAGCACGTTCCTCAGCGTCACGTACTTCGGAATGCCGTCCCGACCGTACGGGGGCGGCGCTTCACCTCGGATCAGCGGTTCCAGGTAGCGGCGCGCGGCGGGGGTGATGCCATAGCCGTCGGCGCGGATGAAATTCGCCGGCATCTTCTTTTCGTGGTTGGCGATCTTCGACAGCGGTGCGGCTTCGATCTTCCAGCGGTACGGCATGTCGGACGTACGCACGATCACCGGCATCACCGCGTTCATGCCCTTCAGCGCGAACTCCACCGCCTTGCGCCCCACTGCCTGCGCCTGGTCGAGATCGGTCTTCGAGGCCAGGTGCCGGGCCGAGCGCTGCAGGTAGTCGGGCAGGGCCCAGTGCACCTTGTAGCCCAGCGCGTCCTTCACGCGTCCGGCAAGGAACGAGGCCACGCCGCCGAGCTGCGTATGACCAAAGGAGTCCTTGCCGCCACCCGCGTCGGCGACGAACCTGCCGTCCGCGGTCTGGATGCCTTCGCTGGCGACGACCACGCAGTAGCCCACGCGCTCGACGGTGGCTTTCACCTTGGCGAAGAAGTCCGCTTCTTCGTACGGGCGTTCGGGGAAGAGGATGAGATGCGGCGCCTCGTCCGGGCCTTCGCCCGCCAGTCCGGCCGCAGCCGCCAGCCAGCCGGCGTGGCGGCCCATCGCTTCATACACGAACACCTTGGTGGACGTTTCCGCCATCGCCGCCACGTCCAGCGCGCATTCGCGCACGGATACGGCGGTGTACTTGGCGGCTGAACCGAATCCCGGGCAGCAGTCGGTGACCGCCAGATCGTTGTCCACGGTCTTGGGCACGCCCACGCAGGTGAGCGGATAGCCGAACTCCTCCGCCAGTTGCGAGACCTTCAACGCGGTATCGGCCGAGTCGTTGCCGCCGTTGTAGAGGAACCAGCGCACGTCGTGCGCGCGGAACACCTCGATCAAACGCTCGTATTTCGCGCGGTCCTGGTCCAGCGACTTCAGCTTGACCCGGCACGAGCCGAACGCGCCGCCCGGGGTATGGGCCAGCCGCGCGATGGTTCCCGCGGGTTCCTTCGAGGTGTCGATCAGTTCCTCGTTCAGCACGCCCAGGATGCCGTTGCGTCCGGCCAGCACGCGGACCTTGCGGGCACGGGCGGCCTGGATCACGGCCGAGGCGGTGGCGTTGATGACGGCGGTGACGCCGCCCGACTGCGCGTAGAGCAGGGTTCCGGAGGCCATGTCCATTCCTGGATTGAGGGCGGGATGCGGTAAAGTGACCGCAATATTTGCCCCGGCGGGGCTGCAGCGCCCGAGTTTAGCGCCGCGCCGCGGGTTCGCGACCGGGACCGCCCGGGCCGCGCCGCCGAGACGGCGCAGAATTTTCCCGTTCTAGGAGTGACGTTGATGCGATTGGTACTTCTGGGTGCGCCCGGCTCCGGCAAGGGCACGCAGGCCGCGCGGCTCAAGGACCATCTGCAGGTCCCGCACATTTCCACCGGCGACCTGCTGCGCGCCGAAGTGGCCGCCGGCACCAGGCTGGGTCTGGAGGCCAAGGAGATCATGGCGTCGGGCAATCTGGTCAGCGACGAGATCCTGCTGGGCATGCTCGAGGATCGCTTCTCGCGGCCCGACACCAAGGGCGGCTTCATTCTCGACGGCTATCCGCGCAATCTCGTCCAGGCGGGCGCGCTGGACCAGCTGCTGCAGCGCATCGGCCAGCCGATGGATTACGCCGTGCAGCTGGACGTGCCGGCCGAACTGCTGGTCGAGCGCATCGCCGGCCGCGCGAAGGCCGAGGGCCGTGCGGACGACAGTCCGGAATCCGTGCGCACGCGCCTGAAGGTCTACGAGGACCAGACCGCGCCGGTGATCGAGTTCTACCGTCAACACGGCCAGCTCACCGTGGTGAACGGCGTGGGCACGCTGGACGACGTGTTCAACCGCATCCTCGAAGCGCTGCAGCCGGCTAAAGAGGTTGGGTGAGGCAGGCCGCTCGCGCGGCACTGCCGCGCGGTCTGCCGAACGCCCGGCCATGGATGGCCGGGCCGGGCAATCCGAAGCTGGGCAGGCTTCGCCATGGATGGCTGCGACTCGCCCGAAGCGTTGCATGATCGAATCTCCGCGCCCGCCGCGGACCCATGCGTGAACGAACTGCTGCGATCGTCTAAGGGCTCGCAATCTTGAAGATCCATATCTTGGGTATCGCCGGAACCTTCATGGGCGGCGTCGCCGCGCTTGCGCGCGAACTGGGACACGAGGTCGAAGGCAGCGACCAGGCCGTGTATCCGCCGATGTCCACGCAGCTGGAAAAGCTCGGCATCGCGCTGCGCCAAGGCTATGTGCCCGGCAACATCTCCGCGGACTGCGAACAGATCGTCGTCGGCAACGCACTTTCGCGCGGGAATGCGGCGGTGGAGCAGGTGCTCGACGACGGCCGGCGCTACACGTCCGGTGCGCAGTGGCTCAGCGAGAACCTGCTGCCGGGCCGCGACACGCTGGCCGTGGCCGGCACCCACGGCAAGACGACCACCACCACCATCCTCACCTTCCTGCTGGAGGTCGCCGGCCGCGCGCCGGGCTTCCTGATCGGCGGCGTGGCGGAGGACTTCGGCGTCTCCGCGCGCGTCGGCGAGGGGCGCGAGTTCGTGGTCGAGGCCGACGAATACGACACTGCGTTCTTCGACAAGCGCAGCAAGTTCGTCCACTACCGACCGCTGGTGGCGATCCTCAACAACCTGGAGTACGACCACGCGGACATCTTCCCCGACGTGGCCGCGATCCAGCGCCAGTTCCACCATCTGGTGCGCACCGTGCCGCGCCGCGGCCGGCTCATCGTCAACGGCGAGGACCGCCGCCTGGCCGAAGTGCTGGCGATGGGCTGCTGGACTCCGGTGGAAACCTTCGGCCTGGACGCGAGCCTGCTGCCGTCGGCGGCGCCTTCCGAAGGCCACGGCGACCGCGCCGACCAGCGTGCCGCCGCGCAGGCGGCGTTCGACTGGACGGCGCGCCTGGTCAACGAAGACGGCAGCGTCTTCGTCGTGATCCACCGCGGCGTCGAGATCGGCGAAGTGCGCTGGCCGCTGCTGGGCCGCCACAACGTGATGAACGCGCTGGCCGCACTCGCCGCGGCCAATGCGGTGGGCGTCGACGTCTCGCTGGTGCTGCCTGCGCTGGCGCAGTTCCGCAGCGTCAAGCGCCGGCTGGAAGTGATCGGCCGCGCGCATGAAGTCACCATCTACGACGACTTCGCACACCATCCCACCGCGATCGCGACGACGCTGGCCGGCCTGCGCGCGAAGGTGGGCGATGCGCGGATTGTGGTGGCGATGGAACCGCGCAGCAATTCGATGCGCCTGGGTGCGCATTCCGAGGCGCTGGCGCCGTCGCTGGATATCGCGGACGAAGTGGTCTTCCTGCATCGGCCGGAGCTCGCGTGGGATGCGAACAAGGTCGTCTCTGCTCTGCGCGGTGCCGGCGTCACCGTGGCGGACGCGGATGCGCTGATCGCCGCGATGCGTGCGCGCGTCCGCTCGGGCGACCACGTCGTATTCATGTCGAACGGCGGCTTCGATGGCGCGCCGCGTCGCTTCCTCGCGGCGCTGCACGAACAGGACGAACGCTGAACCACGGCACGGCATCCGGGGCGGTTCCGACCTAAACTTGCCCCGATGTCCGCGGACGACGAACTCCAGCCACTGGGACTGTTCCCGCTGCACACCGTGCTGCTGCCCGGTGCGGCACTGGGCCTGCGCGTGTTCGAGCCGCGTTACCTGGACCTGGTGCGCGACTGCGCACGCGGCGGCAAGGGTTTTGGCGTTTGCCTGATCATCGACGGGCAGGAGGCCGGCGCGCCGGCCAGCGCGGCTGCGTATGGCACCGAGGCACTGATCGAGGATTTCGGCCGCGGCGATGACGGCCTGTTGACCCTGCAGGTACGCGGGGCGCGCCGCTTCCACGCGCAACGCGTGCGGGTGCGCGACAACGGCCTGCAGGTGGCCGACGTGACCTGGTGCGATCCCGATCCTGACGACCCGCTGCGACCGGAGCATGGCCTGCTGGGCAAGCTGCTCGAGCAGATCGTCGAGAAGATCGGCGGCGAGCACGCCAAGGCGCCACATGCGCGCTTCGACGACGCGGCCTGGGTCGGCTGGCGACTGGCCGAGCTGCTGCCGCTGGAACTGTCGCAACGCCAGGTGCTGTTGCAGACCGACGACCCGCACGCGCGCCTGGACCGGCTGCTCGCGCTACTGCCCTGACGCGGCCGTCCTGATCCGCAGCACCCGGGTCGTGCCGCTCGGATGCGGCGCTTCCAGCATCACCATGCCGCCGAGCGCCTGCTTGACCAGTTCGTGCGCGTGTCCGTCGTCGGTGATCGGCAGCCACAGTGCCGCGGCGCCCAGCGGCTTGTTCAGGCGCAGCGTCTGCGTGGTGCCGATCCACAGCGGCGTGCCGTCGTCCAGCAGCACGGGTGCGCGCCATAACCGCAGCGCATACAGCTCGTCCTTGCGCGCGCCGTCGTGCAGCATCAGCAGGGTTTCGGCCTGCGCGTCCAGGGTTGCCGGCAGCACCGCCTGCGCGTGCGGATCGGTGTCGTCGTCGAGCAGCCCCAGCGTGACCACCCAGTCCGCCTGCGGCTGCACGCGCCAGCCAGCGGCTTCCAGGCGGCTGCGCAGCGGGTCGAGCGCACCGGCGACCTGCACGTCGAGCGGCCAGCGACGGCGTTCGTCGCGTTCGTTGCGCTGTGCCGGCAGTTGCGTCCAGGCACCTTCCCACCAGTCCTGGTCGTCCATCACGGTCGTGGGTGCGGCCGCCTCGAAGCGTGCAAGCAGCGTGTCGGCGGTGCGCGGCGCGTGCCACAACGCCGCCACCACGAACGTGCCGTAGAACAACCACGCCAGCGGGCGCATCCAGAACGAGCGCTGCACGTGGCGGCGATACGCGATGCCCAGCACCAGCAGCCACAACACGCCGAACAGGGTCCCGCCGACCAGGTCGCTGGGCCAGTGCGCGCCCAGGTAGAGGCGAGCGAACCCGACCACGGCCGTGACCACGCCGGCCAGCAGGTAAGGCCACACGCGCGTGCGGCCCGGCAGCTCGCGCGCAATGAGTACGGCGAAGAAACCGAACACGATGGTGGTCATGGTGACCGCCACCGACGGAAAGCCGAATCCGGCCGGTGCCGTCGGCGGACGCGGCATGTCGATGGCCGCTTCGAGCAGCGAGGTCAGTACCAGGCCGAACACGATGGCCGCCAGCCAATGCGCGGCGGCCATCCAGCGCTTGCGCCAGATCAGGTAGGCCAGCGCGACCAGCGCGGCCGGACCCAGCACCGATGCATCGCCGATGCAGGCGAGCGCCGCCATCATGCGGTCGGCCAGCGGGTTGCGCAGGCTCCACATCAGTTCGTGGATGGTGTGATCCAGTGCCAGCGGGCCGCCGCTGGCCAGCAGCGTGGCCAGCAGCGTGAACCAGGCCCAGCTGATCGCCAGCAGGCAGACGGCCAGCATCAGCAGGGAGGGCGATTCGGGGCGGTTCGGGTCGATCAGCGCGGCCGCGTAGCGGCCCAGCCGCGGATGGTTGCGCGTCCAGCGCAGCGCACGCGCCAGCAGGTTGTCCGCATGCGCGGCGAACCATCGCCAGGTGTAGAGCACGGTGGCCCAGACCAGCGCGATCACCACCACCAGCGCGCCGAGCACCAGGGCGAGGCGGTCGGCTACGGCGGCCACGGCATCGTAGGACTTGCCGAGCACCCAGCCGGGCAGCAGGAACAGCGCCGCCCACACGATGCACGCGCCGAGGCTGGGCAGGGCATAGCGTCGCAGGGGCACGTGCAGCATGCCCGCGATGGCTGGCACGAACGGCCGCACCGCACCGACGAACCGCGCGATCACGATGCTCTTCGTGCCGTGCCGGCGGAACATCGCCTCGCCGCGATCCAGCCATTGCGGATAACGCGAGAACGGCCAGCGGCTGCGCAACTGCGGGCCCCAGCGATGCCCGACCCAGAAGCTCAGAGCATCGCCTACGAACGCGCCCAGCGTCGCGCAGACCAGCGCATACGGTCCGTTGATGTGGCCCAGCCCGACCAGCGCGCCCACCGCGAACAGCAGTGGCAGCGCCGGCACCACGATGCCCAGCACGACCAGCGCGTCGCAGAAGGCGATGAGGAAAATGACGGCGCCGGCCGCGATGGGGTGGGCCGCGATCCAGGCGGTCGCGCTTTCGATCCAGGCCGGTTGCATCGGCCGATTATGGCAGCAGCCCCGGTAAGCGCGAAGGCAGCGGCGCGTCACGCGCGTGCCATCGACAGGTCACGAATCCGTCAGCCGCCGCTGGGGAGGACGGGCCACGTCGTACACTTGCGCGATGCCCACCGAAGCGGTCGAGATCAGCGCACTCAAGGCCGACAGCTTCGGCCGCATCGCCCTGATGCGGGATGAGCGCGGCCTGTTCGTGCGACGCGACATTGCCCACGTGCCCTGGTGGCTGCGCCTGCCGGCGTGGTGGCTGGCGCGACGCGAGGCGCGCGCGCTGCAGCGCGTGCAGGGTCTGGCGGCGCCGCAACTGCTGCGCTGGACCGGCGGACGGCTCGATCGCAGCTACCTCGACGGCGCCGCCATGTACCAGCGCCCGCCCCGCGGCGATGTGGCGTATTTCCATCGCGCGCGGCGGCTGCTGCAGCAACTGCACCGACGCGGGCTTGCGCACAACGATCTGGCGAAGGAAGCCAACTGGCTGGTGCTGGCCGATGGGCAACCGGCCATCATCGATTTCCAGCTCGCCACGCGCGGCGATCCACGAGCGCGCTGGATGCGGTTGCTCGCGCGCGAGGACCTGCGCCATCTGCTCAAGCACAAACGCACCTATTGCCCGCAGGCGCTGACGCCGGTGGAACGACGCATGCTCAAGCGCCATTCGTGGGTGCGCGAGGCATGGTTCGCCACCGGCAAGCCGGTCTACCGGTTCGTAACGCGCCGGCTGCTGCAATGGGAAGACAACGAAGGCCAAGGGCCCAAGCCCTAGGCGCCCTGGCCACCAAGGAGGACGCGCCATGCGCACGCTGTCCGGCAAGACCCTCTTCATCACCGGCGCCTCGCGTGGGATAGGCCGCGCGATCGCCCTGCGGGCCGCGCGCGACGGGGCGAACATCGCCATTGCCGCCAAGTCGGCGGTGCCCAATCCCAAGTTGCCCGGCACCATCCATACGGTCGCGGCCGAAGTGGAAGCCGCGGGCGGCAAGGCGCTCGCGCTGAAATGCGACATCCGCGAGGAGGAGGAAGTGCTCGCGGCGGTCGCGGCCACGGTGGACGCATTCGGCGGCATCGACATCCTGGTCAACAACGCCAGCGCGATCTGGCTGCGTGGCACGCTGGACACGCCGATGAAGCGTTACGACCTGATGCAGGAGGTCAACGCGCGCGGCACGTTCCTGTGTTCCCAGGCCTGCCTGCCGCATCTGCTGAAAGCGCCCGATCCGCACATCCTGTCGCTGGCGCCGCCGCTCAACCTCGATCCCAAATGGTGGGCGCCGCACACCGCCTACACGCTGGCGAAGATGGGCATGAGCTTCGTGACGCTGGGCCTGGCCGCCGAATTCGGCCCGCAGGGCGTCGCAGTGAATGCCTTGTGGCCACGCACCGTCATCGCGACGGACGCCATCAACATGATTCCCGGTGTCCGCCCGGAGCAGTGCCGCACGCCCGAGATCGTCGCCGACGCCGCGCATGCCGTGCTGGTGCGCCCGTCGGATGACTTCTACGGCCACTTCCTCATCGACGACGACGTGCTGTTCGCCGCCGGCGTCACCGACTTCAGCGGGTACGCGGTCGACCCGAATACCGACCACCTGCTGCCGGATCTGTTCCTGACGGATTCGCAGTTGGCGAGGAAGCCGCGGTAGTTCGCTTCGCAGGAAGTCGATGGTCTTTGTAGGAGCGAGCTTGCTCGCGACCGAACTGTCCAAGCTGGACGCTGGTGGTCGCACGACGGCGCGATGGGGAACGCGAGCTCGCAATTTGGCCCGCCGTCGCTCTCTCACACTTGCTCAACAAGGAGGCTCCCACGTCATACCGTTCGCCCTGAGCGTAGCGGCGCAGCCGCGAAGTCGAAGTGCGGATGGCGCCGCTGCCGCGGACAAACATCCTGGTTACGGTCCTTGTGCCGTTCATGGCCGGGCGTTTGCCTTGTGCGAGCCAGTGCCTCGCAGCTGAGCGTTCGTTTCGAGATCTGCTGCCATCCATGGCGCGACGTATCGGCTTCGGATCGCCCGGCCCGGCCATCCATGGCCGGGCGTTCGCGACCGCGCAAGGCAATGCCTCGCAAGCGCGATCCCTCACCCCATCACCCCCGGTAGCCTTTGGCCGCAGTGACGGCAGAAATGCGCGGCGGGATCGTGGCCTTCCAGCCCGCATTCGGGACAGCCGCGGCGGTCGAAGCGTTGCGCGTCGCTGGCTTCGCGCAGGCTGCTGGCCAGTTCTGCCGTGTAGATGCCGGTCGGCACGGCGATGATGCTGTAGCCGATCAGGATCAGCAGCGACGTGATGAACCGGCCCAGCGTCGTCTGCGGCGCGATGTCGCCGAAGCCCACCGTCGCCATCGTCACCACCGCCCAGTACATGCTGGTGGGAATGCTGGCGAACCCGTGCTCTGGTCCTTCCACCACGTACATCACCGCGCCGAAGATCACGGTGATGGTGAGCACCGCGCAGACGAAGACGAAGATCTTGCGCCGGCTGCGCCACAGCGCGCCCATCAGCACGCCGCCTTCCTCGACGTACTGGGTCATCTTGAGGATGCGGAACAACCGCAGCATGCGCAGGATCCGCACGGCCAGCAGGCTCTGGCTACCAGGCAGGAACAGCGACAGATACGTCGGCAGGATCGACAGCAGGTCGATCAGTCCCCACAGGCTGAAGGCATACCGCCACCAGCGCCGCACCACCAGCAGGCGCAGCCCGTATTCGGCGGTGAACAGCAGCGTAAAGCCCCATTCGATGAGATACAGAAGCGCGGCGTGCTTTGCATGGATGCGCGCGACGCTGTCCAGCATGATCACTATCACGCTAGTCAGGATCACCGCGATCAGCGCCAGGTCGAAGTTGCGCGCACGCCACGTGTCGTGCCGGAACACGACGTCGAACCACCGCCGGCGCCACCCGGATTCGCTGGCGGGATTGAGCTGTGGATCGAGCAGCAGGGGCATCGCCTCACCTCCGGCGGCCATTGTCCGCAGCATGCCGTGCAGGCTATGCAAACCGGGCTTGTGAAGGCCACCGCGGCACGCTAACGTCGCCGCGCAACTTTGGGGAAAGGACATGCCGTACTTGCAAGGACTACCGGCCTTCGCCGGCTATTTCGCCGTGGGCCTGGGTTTCGTCGTGCTGTTCCTGGCCATCTACCTGCACCTCACGCCGCACCGCGAGCTGCAACTGATCCGCCAGGGCAATCTCGCCGCCAGCACCGCGTTGTCGGGCGCGCTGGCCGGCTTCTGCCTGCCGCTTGCCAGCGCGATGGCACACAGCGTGAGCCTGGTCGACCTGGCGTTGTGGGGAGCGGTCGCGTTGCTGGCCCAGGCCTCTGCCTACGGGCTCACACGCTTGTTGTTGCCTGGCTTCCCGGCACGCATTGAGCGCGCCGAACAGGCGGCTGCGGTGCTCGCCGCCACGCTGCACGTGGGCGTGGGCCTGCTCAACGCGGCGGCGATGGTGTACTGATGGCCAAACGTCGCCGCTCGGCCTCGCCGATCATCCAGAAGGTCTCGGAATCGCGGCGCGGACGCGAGATTCCGTGGCTCACCATCGGTGCGGTCGCGCTGATCGGCCTGCCGATCCTACGCGACGTTACCGCCGATCCGATGCGCCGCAACCGCTATGTGGATCGCGCCAGCTGCGAGTGCGATTACGGCAATCGCTGCGAACGCGACTATGCGAACGGCGGTTGGACCGGACCGTGGTACGCACGTGATGTCTCCGACCGCCGCGCCGACGATCCGGGCGAGGGCGAATGCCGCAGGCACTACGGGACGCGTTACGGATACGGCGGTCATGGCGGCTACGGCAGCTACGGAAGGGACACGGGCTACCGGCCGCCTACCTCGATCGAAAGCGGTTACCGCGGCGGATTCGGCGCTACCGGCCGCGTTCGCGCTGCGGGTTCCTGAGTCGATGCGCCGGCAATCGCGTGCGCCGCGCGAAGACTGGCGGGCACGAGTCGAGTCGCTGGGATTCGATTTCCACACGCTCGACGGTCCGTACTGGATCGAGGATGCGTGCTATCGCTTCGACGCCGACGAAATCGACCGCATCGAGAACGCCGGCAACGAACTGCACGCGATGTGCCTGCAGGCCGTGGCGCATGTGATCGAGCGCGGCGAGTACGAGCCGCTTGGTCTTGATCAGAATGCTGCGGCGATGGTCGAGGCTTCGTGGCGTAACGGCGAGCGCGCGCTGTACGGTCGCATGGACCTGGCCTACGACGGCCGTGGCGAACCGAAACTGCTGGAATACAACGCCGACACGCCGACTTCACTGTTCGAGGCGTCCATCGTGCAGTGGCACTGGCTGGAAGACACGCGTGCCGGTGCGGACCAGTTCAACCTGATCCACGAGAAGCTGGTGGAGCGCTGGGCCGAACTGCTGCCGCACGATGCAGTGGTGCATTTTGCCGGGTGCCTGGAAACCCGCGAGGACGAGGCCACGGTCGAATACCTGCGGGAGAGCTGCGCCCAGGCGGGTTTCACGACGGACCTGTTGGACATCTCGGACATTGGGTGGCGCGATTCCGGCTTCGTGGACCTGCACGATCGGCCGATCACGCGCATGTTCAAGCTGTATCCGTGGGAGTGGATGATGTCCGAGGGCTTCGCGGCCCACTTGCCAAGCGCGCCGACGACGTGGATCGAGCCGGCCTGGAAGCAGGTGCTGTCCAACAAGTCGCTGCTGCCCCTGCTTTGGCGCCTGTATCCCGGCCATCCGAACCTGCTGCCCGCGTCGCACGATCCGCGCGAGATTCCGGGCCCGGTCGTCGCCAAGCCGCGGCACGGGCGCGAAGGCGAGGGCGTGTTCATCGCCGAGCGCGGCATCGATTTCGCCGAGTCCGCAGTGGTCTACCAGGGCTTCGCGCCGCTCTACCGCAGCGAGGGCGGGCACGCGCTGCTCGGGGCGTGGGTGATTGGCGACGAGACGGTAGGGCTGGGTATCCGGGAGGACGACGGCCCGGTCACGCGCAACACCAGCCGCTTCGTCCCGCACTGCTTCGACTGAGGCCGCCCGCGCTGGAGCGTGCAATCGGCGACAATGCGGGTTCTGCCGAACCGCGCCCGCAACTCATGAGCCACACCACGTCCGCCGACCTGTTCTCGCTGTCCGAACGCTACTACCTGCCCGTCTACCGGCCACGTCGCATCGTGCTCGACCATGGTCGCGGCGCACGCGTGTGGGATCGCGACGGTCGCGAGTATGTGGACTTCGGCGCCGGCATCGCGGTCAACGCGCTGGGGCACGCACATACGGCCCTGGTCGCGGCGCTGACCGAACAGGCGGGCAAGCTGTGGCACACCAGCAATGTGTTCGTGAGCGAGCCGCCGCTGCGACTGGCCGAAGAACTGGTGACCGCGTCGCGTTTCGCGCAGCGCGTGTTCTTCTGCAACTCCGGCGCGGAAGCCAATGAGGCCGCGATCAAGCTGGCGCGCAAGTCGGCCACCGCGCAGGGACGCGAGCCCGATCGCCGCGTGATCCTCACCTTCCGCGGCAGCTTCCACGGCCGCACGCTCGCGGCGGTGACCGCCGGTGCGCAGCCGAAATACCACGAAGGTTTCGAGCCGCTGCCGCCCGGTTTCCGCTATAGCGACTTCAACGATCTCGCCGCCGCCGAAGCGGCGATGGCCCCGGGCGACGTGTGCGCCGTACTCGTCGAACCGGTGCAGGGCGAGGGCGGGGTCACGCCCGCCACCGAGGAGTTCCTGCTCGGCCTGCGCAAGCTCTGCGATCGGCACGGCGCCTTGCTGATGCTCGACGAGATCCAGTGCGGCATGGGCCGCACCGGACATCTGTTTGCGTGCCATGCCTACGGCATCACCCCAGACGTGGTCACGCTGGCCAAGGCACTTGGAAGCGGCTTCCCGATCGGCGCGATGCTGGTGGGCGAAAAGGCGGCCGAATCCATGCAGTTCGGCGCGCACGGCACCACATTCGGCGGCAACCCCCTCGCCGCCGCGGTCGCGCGTGCGGCGCTGCGCGAGCTGTCCTCGCCGCAACTGCTTGCCAACGTCGAGCGCCAGTCGCGCGCCATTCGCGACGCACTGGCGAGGATCGATGCCGAGCTGAACCTGTTCTCCGAAGTCCGCGGATTCGGCCTGATGCTGGGCGCCCAATTGCGCCCCGAACATGCCGGCAAGGCGGCGCAGATCCTCGACCTGTGCGTCGAGCAGGGGCTGCTGTTGCTTCAGGCGGGTCCGGACGTACTGCGTTTCGTGCCCGCGCTGAACATCAGCGACGACGACGTGGCCGAAGGCCTGCAGCGGCTGCGCGCCGCACTGCGGACATTCGCCGCCGGTTGACCGCAACGGCGTCGCTCCCTGCAGGAATGACGCCACCGACGTGTTGTGCGAATCCGGGTCGAAGACTTCGACCCGAGCGTGCCTGCCGTAGAGGGTCCAGCGCGCAGCGCGTCACGCGAGTTCCGCGAACACGGCGCGCGCCGCCTCGATGGTGTTTGCGATCTCCGCGTCGCCATGCGCGCTGGACACGAAGCCCGCTTCGAACGCCGACGGGGCCAGGTACACGCCGCGCCCCAGCATGCCGTGGAAGAAGCGATTGAATCGCCCAGTGTCGGAAGCCTTCGCGTCCTCGAAGGTTTCAACCGGCCCTTCGCGAAAATACAGGCCGAACATGCCCGGCGCTCGCGTGGTGGTGAATGCGATGTCGGCATCGCGCGCGGCGGCTTCCAGCCCGTCGCAGAGCCTGTCGGTGGCCTCCTGCAGCGCGGCATGGAAGCCCGGCACCTGGATCAGGTCCAGCGTCGCCAGGCCTGCGGCCATGGCCACGGGATTGCCGCTGAGCGTGCCGGCCTGGTAGATCGGGCCGCTTGGCGCGACCTGCGCCATCAGGTCGCGGCGTCCGCCATACGCACCCACCGGCATGCCGCCGCCGATGATCTTGCCGAACGTCGACAGGTCCGGCGTGATGCCATAACGCTCCTGCGCGCCGCCCAGCGCGACGCGGAAGCCGGTCATCACCTCGTCGAAGATCAACAGCGCGCCGTGCTTCGTGCACAACTCGCGCAGGTGCTGCAGGTAGCCGTTGCGTGGCAGGATGCAGTTCGCGTTGCCGACGATCGGTTCGATGATCAGGCCCGCGATTTCGCTTCCGACCTCGTCGAACAGTTGGGTGGCCGCATCGAAATCGTTGTACGGAATCGTCAGCGTGAGGTCGGCGAGCGCCGACGGCACGCCCGGCGAGTTGGGCAGGCCCAGCGTCATCACGCCGCTGCCCGCCTTCACCAGGAAGCTGTCGCCATGGCCGTGGTAACAGCCTTCGAACTTGACGATGCGGCTGCGCCCCGTCGCGCCGCGCGCCACGCGGATCGCCGACAGCGTGGCCTCGGTACCGGAGTTCACCATGCGGACCATTTCGCAACTCGGCACGATCTGCGTGATCCGCTCGGCCATCGTCACCTCGAGCGGATTCGGCACGCCGAAGCTCAGGCCATGACGCATGGTTTCCTCGACCGCTGCGAGCACCTGCGGATGCGCGTGGCCGGCGATCATCGGGCCCCAGGAACCGACGTAATCGACGTAACGGTTGCCATCGACGTCGAACAGGTACGCGCCTTCCGCGCGCTGCGCGAAGAACGGCTCGCCGCCAACCGACTTGAAGGCGCGCACCGGCGAATTGACTCCGCCCGGAATGAGGTCCTTGGCGCGGGTGAACAGGGCGTGCGAGCGTTCTTGGTTCATGGCGTGGGCAGTTCGGGGGAAGGGGAGGAAGTGTGGGCGCTTGCGTCGAAACAGGCGCGATATGCGCGGACCGCAGCGGCGGGATCGGGTGCGTCGAACACGCCCGAGATCACCGCGAGCAGGTCGGCGCCGGCTTCGACCAATGCCGTCGCATTGTCCGGAGTGATGCCGCCGATCGCTACCCGCGGCAAGCCAAGCGCGGCCGAATCGCGCAGCAGCGCGGGCGTGGCGCGACGCGCATTGGGTTTCGTGGGCGATGGGAAGAACGCTCCGAACGCGATGTAGTCCACGCCCGCAGACGCAGCCTTGCGTGCAAGGTGGAGATCGGCGTAGCACGACGCGCCCAGGATCGCATCGCCAAGTGCAGTGCGCGCAGCGGGCAGCTCACCATCGTCCTCGCCCAGGTGCGCGCCGTCCGCGCCGATGGCCACTGCAAGGCGCCAGTCGTCGTTGACGATCAGCGGAACACCGTAAGCTCGGCAGAGCGGCAGCAACTGGCGCGCCTGCTCGCCGCGCAACACGGAATCGGCCCGCTTGTTGCGGTACTGCAGCCATGCCGTGCCCGCGCGCAACACCACCTCCACGCGCTGCAGCAGCCGCACGGTGTCGCCGTCGTCGGGCGTAATGGCGTAGAGGCCGCGTGTGGGCCAGGCGGGATTCATGCGGGAATGCTTCCGTGGGCGCGGGCGCGGTGGGACAATGCGCGTTCCGCAATTCCCGCATTATCCGCCCATGCCCGAGACCGCCGCGACCACCACCTTCCGCACCTGGATGTGCGTCGTCTGCGGCTTCATCTACGACGAGGCCCAAGGCCTGCCGGAAGAGGGCATCGCGCCCGGCACCCGCTGGGAGGACGTCCCGGACACGTGGACGTGCCCGGATTGCGGCGTCACCAAGGACGACTTCGAGATGATGCCGCTCTAAGCGACATCGCAGCTTCAGAGCTTCGGCAGCCCAGGTCCGAAGGTCAGTTCGGCCCCATCCTTCAGCCCCAGTTTGGCGGCCTCGCCGGCATTGAGCTCCAGCACGAAACGGGCGGGCGCATCGCTCGGGTACGGCGGGCAGCGATCTCCCATGGAGCACGGCGGCACGTCACGCTGCTGCGAAACCAGCTTCCTGGTGGAATCGAAGTACAGGATGTCCAGCGGAATCCGGGTGTTCTTCATCCAGTAGGCCAACGGTTCCTGGCGTTCGTGGATGAACAGCATGCCGCGCCCCTGCGCGAGCTCGTCGCGGAACATGAGGCCACGCGCGCGCTCGGCATCGTCGTCGGCGATCTCCACCGAATAGCGCTGGCCGTTCAGCTCGACCCAGCTGTCGGCGCCGGCCCCGCTGGCGCAGCCGGAAAGGGCCAGCCCGCAGCAGGCGAGCAGCGATCGGAAGGTAGGCATGGCGGGCTCCAGTCAGGATTGGACGCGGGAGCCAGAACATCCGGCGACCGCATGTGCGAGTCAAGCGGTGGCAAGCGGAAATCGGGGCTTCCCAAACCGCTGCCGCATGTGCACAATGCGCGCCCCGCCGAGGTGAAGTTGATCGAAGCGGGGGTGTGTTGGAGGCGGTTTTCGAAGGGCGGTTGACGAACTTCGAAGGTGCTGTAAGATGCGCGGCCCTGCTGGCTGGGACGGCCGTCGAAGGA
>NZ_DASRTS010000039.1:0-15300 GCF_035655815.1 Lysobacter sp. | reverse complement strand
TGCCCGAGCTTCTCCTCGTAGGCGCGCATGTCGAGGATCGGCCGGCGCGCCATACCCGAGTCCATTGCGGCGCGCGCGACGGCCGGCGCGAGCTCGACCAGCAGGCGCGGGTCGAACGGGCGCGGGATGAGGTAATCCGGGCCGAACTTCGGGATGTCGCCGCCGTAGGCGCTCGCGAGGTCACCGGCTTCCATGCGCGCGAGCTTGGCGATCGCGCGCACGCAGGCGAGCTTCATCGCCTCGTTGATCTCCGTCGCGCCCACGTCGAGCGCGCCGCGGAAGATGTACGGGAAGCAGAGCGCGTTGTTGACCTGGTTCGGGTAGTCCGAGCGGCCGGTCGCGATGATGCAGTCCGGGCGCACCGCCTTCGCGTCCTCCGGCAGGATTTCCGGATATGGATTGGCCAGCGCGAGGATCACCGGGCGTTCGGCCATGGTGGCGACCATTTCCGGCTTGAGCACGCCGCCCGCGGACAGGCCGAGGAACACGTCGGCGCCGACCATGATGTCGGCCAGCGTGCGCTTGTCGGTGTCGCGCGCGTAGCGGGCCTTGTCGGGGTCGAGGTGCTCGCGGCCGGTGTAGAGCACGCCGTCGCGGTCGACCGCGAGGATGTTCTCGGGCTTCAGGCCCAGCGCGACCAGCATGTCCAGGCAGGCGATGCCGGCGGCGCCGGCGCCCGCGGTGGCGAGCTTCACGTCCTCGATCCTCTTGCCGACCACTTCCAGCGCGTTGTAGATCGCCGCGCCGACGATGATCGCGGTGCCGTGCTGGTCGTCGTGGAAGACCGGGATCTTCATCCGCTCGCGCAGCTTGCGCTCGACGATGAAACACTCCGGCGCCTTGATGTCCTCGAGGTTGATGCCGCCGAAGGTGGGCTCGAGGCTGGCGATGATCTCCACCAGCTTGTCCGGGTCGCGCTCGTCGATCTCGATGTCGAACACGTCGATGCCGGCGAACTTCTGGAACAGCACGCCCTTGCCTTCCATCACCGGCTTGCCGGCCAGCGGGCCGATGTCGCCCAGGCCGAGCACGGCGGTGCCGTTGCTGATGACCGCCACCAGGTTGCCGCGCGCGGTGAGCTCGCTGGCGCGGTTCGGGTCCTCCACGATCGCCTCGCACGCGAACGCCACGCCCGGCGAGTAGGCCAGCGCGAGGTCGCGCTGCGTCACCATCGGCTTGGTCGCGGAGACCTTGATCTTGCCGTGGGGCTGCAGGCGGTGGTAATCGAGCGCGGCTTGCTTGAGCTCTTTGGCGGACGGCGACTGTTCGGACATCAGGGCAGAAACCACGAAGGGGCCGCCGATTCTAGCCGTTCCACGCTGACTCCGAAGACGCCACGGTATGGGCAAGACGTGCGGTGGTGCGCAGAACGCACGCGCACGACGGCGTCGCGGGGCTCGTGTAGGGGGTACCGCAACGCGCCACGGACGCGGGTTTTCGACTGCCTGCGCCATCGCGCGGGACGGCCTGCGATTCACAGGTCCGGCACCCGCCCGTCCGCGACGATCTTGTCCAGGCGGATGCGGTTGGCGAACAGCGAGAAGGCCAGCATGCCGGCCAGGCCGTTGGCACGGGCGACCCAGTGCGGCAGCCAGCGCGGGGGCGTGAGCACGCCGCTGGCGAACAGCGGCTCGAAGCGCTGCACGTCGGCCAGGGTCATCTTGCCGGCGAACAGCCAGCGGCACAGGTGCAGCTTCTGTTCGCGCAGCGCCCAGCGGAAAAAGGTGTGCACGCCGACCAGCCCGCGCAGGTACACGGTGTCCTTGGTGAAGGCGTGGCCGCCGGTGGTCGGCACGCCGCGGAATACGCGCTGCGCCGAGGCGAAGCTGTCTTCCGGGGTCTGCCCGGCGTCGAGGAAATAGCGGAATACCTCGATGAAATCCGCGCCCGCCAGCGCCATTCCGACCGCTTCGATGCGCAGGCTGATGCGCTTCATGCGGCCGATGTCGATGCTGCCGGTGATCTGCTCGGCGAAGGTCGCCAGGCCTTCCTGGGTGGCGGTGATGCGCGGCGAGGACAGCGCCAGGCTGGCCAGCACCGGCTGCTGGCGGCCGTTGAGCGCGGTGAGCGAGTGCACGAAGGCTTCGTGCTGCAGGAGCTGGTGGCGGTCGTAGTCGCTGAACGCGGCGCCAAAGCGCAGGCGGATGCGGGTCGCGCCGGCCGCGGCCTTGGCGATCAGGTCCGGATCCAGCACGACCTCGATCACGCGGCCGTCGAAGTAATCGTCCAGTTCGCGCTGCAATTGCAGCTGCAGCGCGGTCGCGGAAATGGTGACGTGCTCGGCCGGCGACATCAGCTCCTGGTCGAGTTCGTCGGCGATCGAGATGAAGTGCTGCGCCGCCTCCACGGTGCTGGGCCCGTCGCCGGGCAGCGACTGGTCGGGCCGCCCGAACAGCTCGATCGAATGCGCGGTGACCTCCGGCGTGCCCAGCGCCTCGCACAGGCGCGCGGCAATCGCCCAGCTGCGCGCGGATTCGATCAGGTACTGGCCCAGTGGATGTTGCGGATCGGCGGCGGTGGCGATCGCGTCGAGTTCGCGCCGCGTCTCGGCGAAATCCATGCGCGGGTATTCGATGTGCGGCTGCCGGATCACGCCGCGCGCGTGATCGGCGAGGAACTTCATCTCCGCCTCCGCCGGCCAGCTGACCAGCGCCAGCAGGCGGATGTCGCGCACCGCCCGGACCATGCGCGCATCGAGCGCGGCGTGATGCTCGAGCTCCGGCGTGGGCGCGGTGATGGGCGTCATTTCCAGTCCGGCCCTGAACTCATGGCAACCGCCCATTGCGGTGGCGCTTGCGACGCCGTTGCGGCGCGGCCGAATGTTGGGTTGTGCGCTCCGCATGGCCGGCCGATGCCGCACGCCGGGACCGCCAGCATGCGACGGCGCGCACGGGGCTCGTGCCGGCGCGTGCCAGCAGGCTGACCAGCACGGCGACGATCATCAACAACACCGGCCCAAAGGGGAGGCCGACCAGGACGCCGACGAGGATCGGCCATGGCGCGCCGCGCCAGGCGCCCGGGCCGGAGCGATCCCAGGCCGGCACGCCGTCGCCCAGCCAGCCGGCGACGGCCGCGATGACCGCCAGCACGCCAGCGGCCGCCACCACGACCGTAGCGGCGACCACCATCCAGCCGAGCGAGTCGCGATGCTGCACGGCTCTGCTTCGCAACAGCCGGCCCGCGGCCATGGCCACCCCGCACAACCAGCCAGCCCCCGCGCTGCCACTGGCCACGCCGGCCAGGACCTGCAGCGCGATGGCCTTCACGACACCGCTCCGGGCTGGCGTTCAGTGCTTTCCATACTTCTCGTCCAGCCGCTTGCTGAGCGTCTTGCTCTGCACTTTTTCCTCGGCCTTCTGCGCGCGCCGGTGGGCGAGGCGGTTGGCGGCGCCGGCGACCTCCTCGCTGAGCTTGAGGTAGTTGGCGAAGCGCTGCGGGTCGAGTTTTCCTGCCTCGATCGCGGCGCGCACGGCACAGCCGGGCTCCTTCGCGTGCCTGCAGTCGCGGAACCTGCACTGCTCGGCCAAGGCTTCGATGTCGCTGAAGTTCTCGGCGACGTCCTCCTCGCCGGTGGGCTTGAGCTCGCGCATGCCCGGCGTGTCGATGAGGCACGCCCCCGACGGCAGCGGGATCAGCGCGCGATGCGTGGTGGTGTGGCGGCCGCGGGAGTCGTGCTCGCGCACCTGCCCGGTCTTCATCCTCTCCAGGCCAAGCAGGGTATTGGTGAGCGTGGACTTGCCCGCGCCGGAGCTGCCGATCAGCACCGCGGTGCGGCCCGGCTGCAGCCATTCGTCCAGAGTGCCGACGCTGGCCGGGTCCTTGGCGTTGACCGCGCGTACCGCGACGCCCTGCGCGGCCAGCTCCACCAGCGCGGCCATCGCGTCGTCGACGGCCCCGGAATCGGCATCGGCGGCCTGGTCGGCCTTGGTCAGCACGATCACCGGCTCCACGCCGCCGCCGCGCACCAGCAGCAGGTAGCGCTCGATGCGGCGCGGATTGAAGTCGGCGTCCAGCCCGCACACCACGAACACCGTGTCGACATTGGCCGCGATCAGCTGCTGCTGGTAGTGCTCGCCCGCGGCGCCGCGCTTGATCGCACTGCGCCGGGGCAGCAGGGCCACGGCCTTGCGTCCGTCGACCAGCAGCCAGTCGCCCACGCCGGGGCGCTGGTCGATGGTGACGGTGCCCTTGCGGTAGCCCGGCGGACGCTGCCATTCGGGCAGCGATTCGACCGGGAAGGTGTGCTCGGGCCCGTCGGCGACGATGTAGCCGCTGCGGTGCTGCTCGACCACGCGCGCGGGTCGTGCCTGCGGATGCGCCTGCATCAGCGCCTGCCATTGTCCGTCCCACGCCGCGTCGGCCGGGGCCGAGCCGTCGGCCGCGAGCGGCCATCCGATCGACCGCAGGGCGTCGAACGCGGGGATCAAGGCAGGGCGAGGGTCAAGGGCATGCCGGGATTCTAACCAGCCCGCGCCGAGCATCGCCGCCGATGCGACCGCAAGCGCGGCGACGGGACTTAAGCATCGTGCGTCGCCCTTCACGGAAAGCGGGCCGAAACCCTGCCCTTTCCCCGTAATTCGGCTAGTCTGGCCCTCCGTTCACCCCATGCCCGGCTGCAATGTCCCTGCCCCCCGTGAAGACCCGCGAACGCCTCTCCGAAGTCCGCTACGAAATCCGCGGTGAGCTGGCCCGGCGAGCTCGCGAGCTGGAGGCCCAGGGGCGGCGGCTGATCAAGCTCAACATCGGCAATCCGGGCGCGTTCGGCTTCCGCGCGCCGGAACACCTGCAGCGCGCGATCGCCGACCGCATCGCCGACACCGATCCGTACACGCACCAGCAGGGCCTGCCGCAGGCACGCGAGGCCATCGCCGCGTTCCACAAGCGGCGCGGCACGCCCAACGCGAGCCCCGAGCGCGTGTTCGTCGGCAACGGCGTGAGCGAGCTGATCGACCTGTCGCTGCGCGCGCTGCTGAACCCGGGCGACGAGGTGCTGCTGCCCTCGCCCGACTACCCGCTGTGGTCGGCCGCGACCATCCTCAACGACGGCCGCCCGGTCTATTACCGCTGCCTGCCGGAAAACGGCTTCCTGCCGGATCCCGACGAGATCGCGTCGCTGGTCTCCAGCCGCACCCGCGCGATCGTGCTGATCAACCCCAACAACCCGACCGGCGCCGCCTACCCGCGCGAGCTGATCGAGAAGATCGTCGCCGTCGCCGCGCGTCACAAGCTGCTGCTGATGTGCGACGAGATCTACGACTCCATCCTCTACGGCGATGCGCAGTTCACTCCGATCGCGCCGATCGCCGGCGAGCTGCCCTGCCTGTCGTTTGGCGGCCTGAGCAAGGTGCACCGTGCCTGCGGCTGGCGCGTGGGCTGGGCGGTGCTGTCCGGCGATCCGGTCGCCAGCGGCAACCTGCACCACGCCATGGACCTGCTGGGCGCGCTGCGACTGTGCGCGAACGTGCCTGGGCAGTTCGCCATCGACGCGGCCCTGCACGGCGAGGACACCATCGCGCCGCTGTGCGCGCCGGGCGGGCGGCTGTTCGAAGCGCGTCGCGCGGTGATCGAATCCGTCGCGGCCAGCAGGCACCTGGAACTGGTCGCTCCGGCGGGTGCGCTGTATGCATTCCCTGCGGTCACCGGTGAGGCGGCGAAGG
The DNA here is from genome assembly GCF_035655815.1 of Lysobacter sp. NCBI lineage: Bacteria > Pseudomonadati > Pseudomonadota > Gammaproteobacteria > Lysobacterales > Lysobacteraceae > Lysobacter > Lysobacter sp. Next base: position 9,643 of record NZ_DASRTS010000039.1, on the reverse strand, counting down.
ACTTCGACGATCACCGCTTCGCGCTCGAACTGCTGGAGCAGGAAGACGTGCTGGTCGTGCCGGGCTCCAGCTTCAACGTGCCCTACCGCAACCACTTCCGCGTGACGTTGCTGCCGCAGCCGGACGACCTGCGCGAGGTCTTCCGCCGCGTCGAGCGCCTGCTGGACCGTTACGCGCAGCGCGAAACCGACGCGCAGGCCGCGGTGGCCTGAGCATGGCCGGCGTCCCGGCAACCGCGCTGTCGTACCTCGCCCTGGGCGACAGCTACACCATCGGCGAAGGCGTGCCCGAGCACGGCCGCTGGCCGGCGCAGCTGGCGTGCCTGCTGCGCGAGGAAGGCATCGCGCTGGCCGACCCGCGCATCATCGCCACCACCGGCTGGACCACCGACGAGCTGATGTGGGGCATCGACGGTGCCGAACCGCTGGGCGAATGGGATTTCGTGACGCTGCTGATCGGCGTGAACAACCAGTACCGCGGGCGCAGTGCCATCGAGTACCGCGGCGAGTTCGAAACGCTGCTGCAGCGCGCGCTGCGTTTTGCGCGCGGTCGCGCGGAACGGGTGATGGTGCTGTCGATCCCCGACTGGGGCGTGACGCCGTTCGTGAAGACGGCCAAGGCCGCGCCGCAGGCCATCGCCGCCGAGATCGACGCGTACAACGCCGCCGCGCAGGTGGTGTGTGAAGCGCACGGCGTCGCGTTCGTCGACGTCACGCCCATCTCGCGCGAACGCGGCGGCGACGCGGAGATGCTCGCCGACGACGGACTGCATCCTTCCGCGGCGATGTACGCGCAATGGACCGCGCTGGCGTTGCCGGTCGCGCGTCGCCTGCTGGGGAGCTGAGGCATGGACATGCCGGTCCACGACGCGACGCGCCCCCTGCCACGCGACCGCGCCAGCGGCATCGCGCATGCGTTCCTTCCACCGGGACGCTGGTTCGTGCGCCGCGACTACTATTACGCGCGCACCAAGCTACGCACCGATCCGCTGTATCCGAGCGTGTGCGACGCGCTGCGCGGGACCTGCGCGCCACTGCTCGACATCGGCTGCGGCCTGGGCCTGCTCGTCCACGCATTGCGCGCCGACGGACAGGCGATGCCATACCACGGTTACGACAACGACGCCAGCAAGGTCGAACGTGCCCGCGAGGCGGCCGAGCGCCGCGCGCTGGCCGACGTGGAGTTCGGCGTCGCCGACCTGGGTGGGCAGTTGCCCGTGCATCGCGGCAGCGTGGCGCTGCTCGACGTGATGCAGTTCATCCCGGCGCCGGCGCAGGTGCGCGCCATCGACGCGCTGCTGGGCATGCTCGAACCCGGCGCGAAGCTCGTGGTGCGCACCGGCGTGGCCGACGGCAGCCGCCGCGCGCGCATCACCCGCGCGGTGGACGTGTTCGCCAAGAAGGTCGGCTGGATGAACTCCCTGCCCGTGCACTATCCGGAACTGGAGATGTTGCGGGCACGCTTCGACGCGGCCGGCGTGGAGGGCGACTTCATTCCCCTGCACGGCAACACGCCGTTCAACAACTGGCGGATCGTGGCGACGAAGCGCTGAAGATTACGCGGCCGGCAGCGGCATCGCTGCTTCCTGCGCTTCCGGCAGCACGGTGCGATAGCCCAGTTCGTCCAGGCGCCCGAGCACGCGCGCAAGCGTCTCGACATTGCGGCCGTGCGCCGCGCCTTCGTGCAGCAGAATGATCGCGCCGGGCACGAGGTCGCGTTCGATGCGGGCCACCACGCGCTGCGGATCGCGCAGCACCGCGTCGTAACCGCGCGCGGTCCAGGCCACGCGCGCCAGTCCGTTGCGCTTGAGCTGCGCGGCGACGAACGGGTTGGCCATGCCGACCACGGCGCGGAACCAGCGCGGCGACGTTCCGGTCAGCCTGGCCAGTGCGTGCTGGCCCTCGTCGATCTGCGCGCGCATCGCCGCGGGCGGCAACGCCCAGAACCATGCCTGCGGATGCGTGTGGCTGTGATGGCCGATGTCGTGGCCACGCCGGACGATCTCCGCGACCAGCTCCGGCCGCGCCTGCGCACGTTCGCCGACCAGGAAGAACGTGGCCTTGGCACCGTGCCGGTCCAGCAGGTCGAGCATCGGCCGGGTGTCGCCCGAAGGACCATCGTCGATGGTCAGCCAGACCACGCGTTCGCCGGTCGGAAGGCGGCTGAGCACCGGGCTCAGCAGGCCGGAGCGCGGCCACAGCGTGGCCCAGACTACGGTCAGGTGCGTCGCCAGCAGGGCGGCCAGCCCGGCCTGCCAGCCCCACCGCCACCACACTGCGACCACCGCCAATTGCGATACGCCGAACAACCAGGCCCAGGCGTGGGGGTGGCGGGGCGGTTGGTGGAGGGAATCGGCGAGCATGACCGGGATGGTAATGCCCGTTTCGGCCTGGAGTCCGTCGAACGCATTCGCATTGCGCGAGTTGCAAGCCCTGTGAGTGCGCCCGCGCTGCTGTCATCGCCGCGAAGGGGGATCCAACGGTATGTGCCTGCCCTGGCTGCCGAAGGACCTGATGCATCCGAGCCTGGATCCACAGCATGGTGCATCGCCGCTTGCGGAATACCGCGCCCGCCCCCATCTGCGGCATATCCCTTCTCTCGTCCGGTAGTCCCGCCATGTCCCTCGACCCCGCGCTGCGCTCGCGCATCGAATCCCTGCTGCAGTCCAACCGCGTCGTCCTGTTCATGAAGGGCGCGCCCGATGCGCCGCAGTGCGGGTTCTCGGCCAAGGCGGCCGGCGTGCTGAACGCGCTGCTGCCGCAGGGCTATGCGCATGTGAACGTGCTGGCCGACGCGGAGATCCGCGAGGGCATCAAGCAGTACGGCAACTGGCCGACCATCCCGCAGCTGTACATAGATGGCGAACTGGTTGGTGGCAGCGACATCGTCGAGCAGATGGCCGGCAGCGGCGAACTGCACGGCGTGCTGGGCCTGCCCGTGCCCGACCGCAGCCCGCCGCAGCTGACCGTGACGCCCGCGGCCGTGGAAATGCTGCGCGGCGCGATCGCCAATGCCGGTGGCGACTACGCGGTGCAGCTGGACATCGATGCCCGACACAACGCCCGCCTGCAACTGGCGCCGGTGGATGCCAACGCGGTGGCGGTGGAGATCGACGGCGTGCGCGTGCAGACCGACTGGCTGCAGGCGCGTCGCGCAGACGGCATCACCATCGACTGGGTCGACGACGAACGCGGCCGCGCCCTGGTGGTGCACAACCCGCATGCCCCGCCGGCGGTGCAGACGATCTCGCCGGCCGACGTCGATGCGCGCGTGCGTGCCGGCGCACTGCGGCTGGTGGACGTGCGCCCGGCCGAGGAACGCGCGATGGCCTCCGCGCCGGTGGCGTTCGACACGCTCGATCACGGCGTGGACGCGCTGGAAGCCCTGCCGAAGGACACCGCGCTGGCGTTCCTGTGCCATCACGGCGGTCGTAGCCAGCAGGCGGCCGAACACTTCCGCGGCCTCGGTTTCCGCCAGGTCTACAACGTGGTCGGCGGCATCGACGCCTGGGCCGACTTCGACACGGCCATACCGAAGTACTGACCGCACTGCCGCGGCGAAGCGCTCGCTTCGCCGCGATGCCGGCACGGTTCGTCGCGTTGTCCGACGTGGGCGGCGCGGAACGCGGCTAGCCTCGAGTCTGGCCGCCCCACACCCTGCCGCGATGATCCGTTCGTTCGCATGCGCGCTGCGCCGGCGCGTTTCCGCAGTCCATCTCGTGCTGGTGCTCGCGCTGACGATCGCGGTGCCGGCGGCGTTTGCCAGCGAAGCCGCACCGCGCAAGGTGCACCAGCTGCGCATCTACGAAATCTTCGACGACACCGCGCCGCAGTTCCACGTGCGCTTCCGCGATCACGCCATCCGCATCATGCGCCGCTACGACTTCCCGATCGTGGCGACCTGGGAAAGCCGTGGCGAGAACCGCGTGGAATTCGTGTACCTGCTCGAATGGCCCGACGAGGCGACGATGCGCGATCGCTGGGCGAAGTTCATGGCCGACGAGGAATGGGCACGCATCAAGCGCGAGACGCGCGTGCAGGGCCGCATGGTCGGCGGCATCGCCGATCGCACGTTGATCCTCACCGACTATTCGCCGCGCACGCAGTTGCTGTCTCCCCCGTAGCCTGGGCCGGCGCCGCGTGCGGATCCGGCACGTCCGACGCGCTTCGTCCGGCCCAGGCCGCGGTTCTTCTGGAAGCCGCCCTAGAAGCCGCCGCCCGCGTCCAGCCAGGCCTGTTCCTCGGGCGTGCTGATGCGGCCGAGCGCATGGTTGCGATGCGGGAAGCGACCGAAGCGCGCGATGGCGTCGCGATGGCGTTGAGCGTAGTCGAGATACACGCGACCGGATTCGCCTTCGAGCGTGGCCGCCAGGGCCACCGACCGTTCCTGGTCGTCCAGCGATTCGGAATGCTCGAACGGCATGTAGAAGAACACGCGCAACAACGCATCCACACTGTGATCGTCGCCGCGATCGATGGCGCGCGCGGCGTAATGCCGCGCCAGCGAATCGGTGGCGAACGCGTGGCCACTCCCGCGAAACACGTTGCGCGGGATCTGGTCCAGCAGGATCACCAGCGCGAGCGCGCCGTCGGGTGTATCCGTCCAGTGTTCCAGTTCGCGGCGAGCGGCGGCGTGGTGCGCGTCCAGCCACTCGCTGCGGCAGCGTGCGTCGAATGCGTCGTCACGGCCGAACCAGCGTTCGTAGCCGGCATGGCACCAGAAATCGAGGATGTCGTCGGGAGTGGGAAGCATGTTTCGTGCGATGCGCGAATGAGCGTGCAGCGTAACGCACGTGATGTTTCGGGAGCCCGTTGCATTGGGTCGAGTGACGCTTTCGCCTTTGGCCGTCATTCCCGCGAAGGCGGGAACCCATGCTCGTGGGCATCACCGCCGACGAAGGCCGGAATCGGCACGGTCAGTTGGATTCCCGCCTAGGCGGGAATGACAGCCTTCCAGCAGCCCGCCTCCCAGTAATGAACCACGTTGCCGTCGCCCTTCGCCTTCGCCTGGCTCGCGAAGGCGGAATCGGCACGGACAGTTGGATTCCTGCCTTCGCGGGAACGACAGCCTTGCAGCGGCCCGCCTCTCAGTCATGAACCACGCTGCGGTTGCCCTTCGCCGTCGCCTGGCTCGCGCCGAAAAAGGCACGAGGCACGGCTCGAGCCGGTCACACCGACTCGTCGCCCAGCTGCGTTTCCAGTTCGCTGGTCCACAGTTCGGTCACGCTCTGCAGGGTGACCGCGTGGATCAGCGGACGGATCGAGCCGCCCGAATACGACTGCGACACGAAGCTCGCGTAACGGTCGCGGAACTGCAGCCAGCAGCGGTGCGCGTCCTCGAATACCGCCAGCGTCTCGGTGTCGAGCTGGCCACGCAGGTGCGCGACCACGGTCTTCAGCCGCGCGTCCGCGCGACGGAAACCGTCCAGCGCCTGCTCGTTCATGTCGCGCTGGCTCACCGCATCATCGCCCTGCCGCGCGACTTCCTCGGCCTGGCTGAAATAGCTGTCGGCAATCCGCGCCGCCGTTTCGGCGCTGCCGATCAGCCGCTGCTCGAAGCGGCGCAGGTCGTCCAGGTTGGTGTTGGACTGGTCCAGGCCCTGCTTGAGGTCCAGCAGTTTCTGGTTGCGCTCGATGGTCTCGAACGCACCCCGGCGCTCAACCCGTCGCTGTACGAAATAGAAGGCCCATGTCAGCACCGCGCCCAGGACCAGGTAGATGAACTTCTCCATGACCGTCTCCCCTTCTCACGGACGCCAGTTTGCCTGCAGGGCATCGCAGGCATTGCGACCTTCAGAAACCGTCTGGAGGCCCCGTAGGACGCCTGCACGGCGCCTTCACGATTCCTGCACAAGACTGAACCTGCGAGGACCATGGAAGGTCGCCAAGCCCTCCGCTACCCTCGGCTTCCGCCTGCACTCCTCCGGGCAGGCGGCCCTCCCACGCAAGTGAAAATGCAAGGGGAAACATCATGAAGCAGTTCTCCGCCGCAGCCCTGTTCGTTGCGGGCCTGCTGATCTCCGGCTCGGGCATCGCACAGAATGTCCGGTGCGTCCTGGTGTGCAGTCCGCCCCGTGTGTACTGCGTACCCAACGGTGCACAGCTCCCGCCGATCATCGACATCTGCAAGGGCTACCAGACCAGCACGACGCTCGACCAGTCCCTGCTGAGTGCACCCGCAGAGTCCACCGCCGCACCGAGCGCATGCTCGGCGCAATCGGTGTTCAACGAGGAAACCCAGACCTACGAATGGGAGATGGCCTGCGACTGACGCCGGCCTGCATCGATGCATGCACAAGGCCGGCGCGAGCCGGCCTTGTGCATCCGCGCTCAGTCGTCGAAGCGCAGGTGCCGCACGGACTTGCCGTTGCGGCGGATCAGCTTGAGTGCCTCGATGCCGACGTTGATGTGGTTGTCGACGAAGTCCGCGCTCACGCGCGCGTCGGAGGCTTCGGTCTTCACGCCTTCGGGAATCATCGGCTGGTCGGACACCAGCAACAGCGCGCCGCAGGGGATCCGGTTGGCGAAACCCGCGGCGAAGATGGTCGCCGTCTCCATGTCGATGGCCATGCAGCGCATCGCACGCAGGCGTTCCTTGAACGCGTCGTCGTGTTCCCACACGCGGCGGTTGGTGGTGTAGACGGTGCCGGTCCAGTAGTCGTGGCCGAGGTCGCGGATCATGGTGGACACCGCGCGCTGCAGGGCGAAGGCCGGCAACGCGGGCACCTGCGGCGGCAGGTAGTCGTCGCTGGTGCCTTCGCCGCGGATGGCGGCGATGGGCAGGATCAGGTCGCCCAGCAGGTTCTTCTTCTTCAGGCCGCCGCACTTGCCCAGGAACAGCACCGCCTTGGGCGAGATGGCGCTGAGCAGGTCCATCACCGTGGCGGCGTTGGGACTGCCCATGCCGAAGTTGATCATGGTGATGCCGTCGGCGGTGGCGCTGGGCATCGGGCGGTCCATGCCCACCACGGGCGCGCCGGTCATGCGCGCGAAGGTGTGGACGTAGCCGCCGAAATTGGTCAGCAGGATGTGTTCGCCGAACTGGTCCAGCGGCACGCCGGTGTAGCGCGGCAGCCAGTTGTCGACGATCTGTTCCTTGTCTTTCATCGGGACTGTCTCCTCTTCTAGTTGTAGTGGTGCGCGCCGCGTCATGGAGGCGCCTAACCGGGCATTGTGTCACGCCCGACCATGACCATCGTCAGGGTTGGCACGCCGGCGCCGGCGCGGCTACGGTGCGAAGGTTGGCCTGTCGTACTTTCCCGGGGAAAACCATGCTTCGACCCATCGCCGCCGCGCTTGCCGCGGTGCTGTACGTCGGCGCCGCCCACGCGGCGCAGCCCGACGCGACGCCGTCCCGGTCCCGCTTCGTCGAGGACCCGTATCCCAGCACCTACCAGCGCATCGCCGCCGCGCCGGTGCTGATCGAGCATGCCACGGTGCTGACCGGCACCGGCCAGCGCCTGGACGACGCCTCCGTGCTGCTGCAGGACGGCAAGGTGGTCGCGGTGGGCAACGGCCTGCAGGCGCCGGCCGGCGCCACGCGCGTGGACGGCACCGGCAAGTGGGTCACGCCCGGCCTGATCGACGTGCACTCGCATCTGGGCGTGTACCCCAGTCCGGGCGTCAGCGCGCACAGCGACGGCAACGCGATGACCGCGCCGACCACGCCCAACGTATGGGCCGAGCATTCGGTGTGGCCGCAGGATCCCGGCTTCGCCGCCGCGCTGGCCGGCGGCATCACCTCGCTGCAGGTGCTTCCCGGCAGCGCCAACCTGATCGGCGGCCGCGGCGTCACGCTGAAGAACGTCGCGGCCACGACCTACCAGGGCATGAAGTTTCCCGGCGCACCGTGGGGCCTGAAGATGGCCTGCGGCGAGAACCCCAAGCGCGTGTACGGCGGCAAGAGCGGCCCGGCCACGCGCATGGGCAACGTGGCCGGTTACCGCGCGGCGTTCATCGACGCCAGCGAGTATCTCAACAAGAACGGCGGCAAGAAGAAGCAGGAAGAGGCCAAGCCGCGCCGCTGGTGGCAGTCGGGCAACGACAGCTCCGACAGCGAGAAGGACACCGGCGGCAAGCGCGACCTCAAGCTCGACACGCTGGCCGGCGCGATCAACGGCGACATCCTGGTGCACATCCACTGCTATCGCGCCGACGAGATGGCGACGATGCTGGACCTGGCCAACGAGTTCGGCTTCAAGGTCGCCGCGTTCCACCACGGCGTGGAAGCCTACAAGCTGGCCGACCGCCTGGCCGCCGAAGGCGTGTGCGGCGCGCTGTGGGCCGACTGGTGGGGCTTCAAGATGGAAGCCTTCGACGGCATCCAGGAGAACATCGCCCTGGTCGACCGCCCGCCCAACAGCTGCGCGATCGTGCATTCGGATTCGGGCGAGGGCATCCAGCGCCTCAACCAGGAAGCGGCCAAGGTGATGGCCCACGCCAAGCTGGCGGGCATGGACATCGCGCCCGAGCGCGCCATCGCCTGGCTGACGCGCAATGCCGCCAAGGCGCTGGGAATCCTGGAAGAAACCGGCACGCTGGAGCCGGGAAAGATGGGCGACGTGGTGGTCTGGAACGGCAATCCGTTCAGCGTGTACGCGCACGCCGAGCAGGTGTACGTCGACGGCGCGCGCGTCTACGACCGCAACGACCGCAGCCGCCAGCCCAAGGCGGACTTCATGCTGGGACAGGGCGCCGCGGCGCAGGGAGGTGTGCTGTGAGGCGCTTCATCGTGTTCCGCCACTCGCGCCACAACCGTCCGGCCGACGCGTTCGAACTGCAGTGCTGCTCGCGCGATTCGCGCTGGGCGTACGCACGCGGCGCGAGCCAGGGTTTCCTGCTGTTCGGCCTGCTGCTGGCGGCCGTGTCCGCGTCCGCGCAGGAACTGCTGATCCGCAACGCCACCGTGCACACCGCCACCGCGCAGGGCACGCTGAAGGGCGCCGACGTGCTCGTCAGCGGCGGCACCATCCGCGCGGTCGGCACGGGCCTGTCCGCGCCGGCCGGTGCGCAGGTGATCGACGCACAGGGCCGTCCGGTCACGCCGACACTGTTCGGCGGCATCACCGAGATCGGCCTGGAAGAGGTTTCGGGCGAGAAGGCGACGGTCGACACCACGCTCGCGCTCGGCGCCGACACCAAGCAGATGACAGTGCGGCCGGAGTTCGACGTCACCCTGGCCTACAACCCCGATTCGGTGCTGGTGCCGGTGACGCGCATCGAAGGCATCGGCTGGACGCTGCTCGGCGCGGGCGCCGCCACCGGCGGATCGATCGTCGCCGGCCAGGGTGGCGTGGTGCGGCTGGACGGCAGCCCGGACCCGATCGGTCCGCGCGAGCTGTTCGTGCGCATCGGCGGCGATGCGGCCGGCCTGACCGGCAACTCGCGCGCCGCGCAGTGGATGATCCTGGACCAGCTCATCGACGAGGTGCGCGGCCGCATCCCGCTGGACGCCAATGCCGCGCTGCTGACGCCCTCCGGCCGCGCCACGCTGGCGAAGTACATCGGCGGCGGCGGTCGCGTGGTGGTCGCGGTGGATCGCGCCGCCGACATCCGCCAGCTGCTGCGCTGGTCGCAGCGCCACAACGTGCGCGTGGCCATCGCCGGCGGCGCCGAAGCGTGGCGCGTGGCGCCGATGCTCGCGT